>CALDSL010000156.1 GCA_937920255.1 uncultured Anaerolineaceae bacterium
AAGACGGCAAGGTCAGCGAACTGCAGCGCCAGGGCCGCCGCGTGGCGATGGTGGGCGACGGGGTCAACGACGCGCCGGCGCTGGCGCGTGCCGACCTGGGTATCGCCATCGGCTCGGGCACCGACGTGGCGGTTGAATCGGCGGATGTCATTCTGGTACGGTCTGACCCGCTGGACGTGGTCAACATCATCGAACTGAGCCGCGCGTCCTACCGCAAGATGGTGCAAAACCTGCTGTGGGCCACTGGCTACAACGTGATTGCCCTGCCGCTGGCGGCGGGCGTTCTGGCGCCGTGGGGCATCCTGCTATCCCCGGCGGTCGGTGCGATTTTGATGTCCGCCTCGACCATTATCGTCGCGCTCAACGCGCAGTTGCTGCGCACCACGCGGTTATCGCGGTAGCCACGCCGCGGTGCGCATGCACAAGAAAGGTGAATTCGGGTTTTGAACGATCAGCACCAAAACGACAGCGAACAGATACAACTACGCAATGCGCGGCTGGCCGCGCTGGCCCAATTTGAAGAATTGCTGGAGCCGGTGGTGGCGGTACTGGGATTCGTGTGGCTGCTGCTGCTGGTGGTCGAACTGGTGTGGGGCTCGAATACCTTCCTGGCGGCCATCATCTGGGCCATCTGGGGCATCTTCCTGATCGATTTCGCCATCCGCTTCGTGCTTGCGCCCAACAAGGCACGCTACATCACCGGCAACTGGCTGACCGCGGTCTCGCTGCTGGTGCCGGCGCTGCGATTCCTGCGCGTGGTGCGCGTCTTCCGGCTGTTCTACCTCACCCGCGCCGCGCGCGGCGCGCAGGTGATCCGCGTGGTCAGTTCGATCAATCGCGGCATTCGCTCGCTGCGCGGCCACATGCAGCGCCGCGGCATCGGCTACGTGGTCATCCTGACCGTGATCGTGGTGTTCGTCGGCGCGGCCGCCATCTACTCGTTTGAGGGGCAGGCCAGCGGCGGCGCCATCGCCGACTATTGGGATGCGCTGTACTGGTCGGCGATGATGCTGACCACGCTGGGCTCGGATTACTGGCCCACCACCGGCGAGGGCCGCGTGATCACCTTCCTGCTCGCGCTGTACGCGCTGTCGATGTTCGGCTACATCACCGCCACCCTGGCTACGTTCTTTATCGGCCGCGAAACCGAGAGCGCAGAATCGGAGCTTTCGGCGGTGCAGTCGATCCGCGAACTGCGCGTCGAGATCGAAAAGCTGCGCGAGCAGATCGAGCAAATGTCAAAAGCCGGTCGTGAGTGATGAGCCAGGCAGTTATTGGAATCGCAAAGGCGCGAAGCCGCGAAGAAAACATTTATAAATTTCTTCGCGGCTTCGCGCCTTTGCGATTCCAATATTTCATTCCAAATCGGCAAACGAACAGAGGATATACCGCCGGAGCTGCATGCCCCACAATGAGATCGTCTCAGCGTAGGTCATGCCGCATTTTTCGATCACGTGGCGCGAGGCCATGTTTTCGGGGTGCACCAGGGCGATGATGTGCTTCAGGCCGGCGCTTCCAAAACCAAATTCCAGGGATGCCAGCGCGGCCTCGGTGGCGTAACCTTTGCCCCACTGTGGCCGGTCGAGCAGGAAACCCACCTCCGCTTCGTTCAGCTCGGATACCCACTGCAGCCCCACCCACCCGGCGATGTGCTCTTCACCGTCTGGCAGGATAGCCCAGTTGCCGTACCCGTACTGCTCCCAGTGCTTCTGCTGCATGGCAAGAAACCGCTGCACCCGATCCAGCGGCGGCGCGTTCGGGTTGGGAAAGTAGCGCAGCACGCCCTCGTGCTGGTAGATCTCGTGCAGCGCGCCGGCATGCTCTGGCTCCAGCGGCAGCAGCGTCAGACGGGTGGTGCGAATGGTGGGAACGGCAGGGTTCATTGGCGCTGTGCCTCCACATTTTCTCGAACAAGCGGCGCGATTTCGGCCATAAACTGCTCGATCTGCTGCCCGGGCGGTTCCGGCAGCCCGATGATGAACGTATCCATGCCCGCTTCCAGCGCCAGGCCGGTCAACTCGTCCACCCACTGCTGCGGCGGTCCATGGAACGGCTCGCCCGCGGTGCCGCCGATCTGTCCCATCACGTTGTATGCGCGCCGGATCGAGGCCGGATCGCGCCCGGCTTGCAGCGCCGCGTCGTCGATTCGTTGTTGCATCTCGCCCAACCTGGCGGGCTTCGCATACGAGGAAGACGGCACCCAGCCGTCACCCAGGCGGCCGGTCAGTTCGAGCATCCGCGGGCCATACGCGCCAACCCACACGCCCAGCGGGTGCGCCGGCAGCGGGCCGCTGTGCGCGCCGTTGAGCTGGTAATGCTGGCCTTCAAACCGCAGCCCGCGCTCGCCGCTCCACAGCAGCCGCAAGACCTGGATCGCCTCTTCCAGCGCGTCGACTGCCTCGCCGGGCGCGCGTACCGGCCCGCCCATCGCGCCGATCCCTTCCCAGAACGCGCCCGCGCCCAGCCCCAGCTCCAACCGCCCGCCGCTGATGATATCCAGCGAAGCCGCCGCTTTGGCAAGCACCGCCGGCGGGCGCAGCGGCAGGTTGATCACATCTGGCAGCAGCCGGATGCGGCTGGTCTGCGGCGCCAGGCTGGACAGCAGCGTCCAGGTATCCAAAAAGCGGCGCTGATACGGGTGGTCTTGCACACCCAAAAAATCCATCCCCAGCGCGTCGCAAAGCTGCGCGCGGCGCAGCACCTCGGGGTAATCCGCGTCGGGGGTGAGGAAATAGCCAAATTCCACCGGTCGGCCATAGTCCATGATTTTGGCCCTCCCTGGATTGATTAAAGCACAAATCGCCGAACGTGTCTGTTGCCTATATGATCATTCCGTATCAAAACGGTTGGATGTTCACTGCGAAGAAGCAAAGAGCGCTAAGGAAACGTGAATTTTTTTATAGTTTTCTTCGCGTTTCCTTCGCGCTCTTCGCAACTTCGCGGTTCAGCATTTCCAATTCTGTCGAAAAGAGCGATCATTTTGCGTGGCCTGTTTTATCGCGACCGGCTCAATACACAAACGGGATAAAGCGTTTGCTGTGCCGCATATAGGCCGCGTAGGCTTCGCCAAAATAGCCCAGGTTCTCGCGCTCTTCGACGCGCGCAGTGGCGGCGAGGAACAGCGAGCACGCCAGCGCCAGCCCGGCGTCGATCCACGATGGCGACTTGAAAAACATGCCCCATCCCAGGAACAACAGCGAGCTGTACATGGGGTGGCGGATGTAGCGGTACAGCCCGCCCGTC
>CALDSL010000157.1 GCA_937920255.1 uncultured Anaerolineaceae bacterium
GCTTCCTCTCGCCCTGGTCCAACCACCGCGCGGACGCCTACGGCGGCAGCTTTGATAACCGCATCCGCTTCTGCATCGAAACGGTGCAGGCCGCGCGCGCGGTGTGGCCGGAACGCATGCCGTTCACGGTGCGCATCTCCGGCACGGACTGGATCGGCGAGGAAGGTTGGACGCTGGAGGAATCGGTTGAACTGGCCAAACGCCTCAAGGCCGAGGGCGTCGACTTGGTGGACTGCTCGTCCTCCGGCAACGCGCAGCACGCCAAGCCGCCGGTCGGCCCCGGCTACCAGGTGCACATCGCCGAGGCCGTGCGCCGCGGCGCAGAGATCCACACCGCCGCGGTGGGGCTGATCACCACACCCGAGCAGGCGGACGCCGTCATCCGCGAAGAGCGCGCCGACGTGGTGTTGCTCGGCCGCGCCCTGCTGCGCGACCCCCACTGGGCGCTGCGCGCGGCCAAAGAACTCGGCCACCCCGCCCCCGTGCCGCCGCAGTACTTGCGCGCGTTTTAGCGTATTTGCGGCATCACACAAAAAGCGAACCGTGAAGGTGCGAAGAGCGCGAAGAAAACGCGAAGGAAATTTAGAAAATTTTGCAATTTCTTCGCGTTTCCTTCGCGCTCTTCGCACCTTCACGGTTCAACTATCTGTCCGGAATGGGCTACATCATTTTGCAGGCACGCCATTGCGCAATCGGCTTACCACACACCGCGTTCGCGGTAATTCCTGCGCGTGCCCACCAGGAACACCAGTAGCAGCGCGATGACAACCAGATACGCCAGGTCGATCAGGCCGAACTGGTCGGTGATGGTCAGCACCAGGTTGAACACCAGGTACACCACCGCCACCGCCCAGTACAGCCGCTTCTGCGTCCACAGCCCGCGCGCCAGCGCCAGCAGCACCAGCGCGTTGGCGAGCATAAAGATCACCAGAATCCACACCGGCGTCCGTGGCACGACGTGCGTGTCTTCCGTGATGACGGTGCCGGCCGCCATGACCATCCAAAACAGCGCTGCCACGATGAACAACACTGCCGCGACGGTCACGACGGCCGGACGGGAGGCTTTTTCCTGCAGTGCAATCTGATCCATCGGTTTAGCGGTTGTCCTCCTTCAACTGTTTAAACTCCACCTGCTGCGCGGCATCCGGCAGCGTGGCGCGGATTTGCTTGGAGCTGAACGGAAGATGCGTGGCGCGCAACACCATGGTGTAGAACCCCAGCACCAGCTCGGGCGCGGTGAAGTTGCAGTGGCCGTAGCGGTCAACCGGGATAAACGCCGTCCGGCTCAGTTTGCCGGCTTTCAGAGCCTTGGCCAGGTAGCGCAGCGGCTGCGCGAAGGGGATGACCGGATCGCCGGTGGTGTGCATGATCACCAATTGGCGGCCGGGCTTGCCGCTGGTCTCGTAGGCTTTCATGTTCTGGGCGGCCACCGGGTCGCGCTGCAACCCTTCGGGGTACATCTCGGTGATGTAGTCAAGGTTTTCATACGGGTTGCCCAGCATCGACGGCGGCAGAAGCTGGTCGGGGGTCATGTCCGGGTTGAGGGTCAGGCGGCCGTCGTTGGTGGCCTGGACGTTGTAATACAGCAACTCCAGGATCGACGCGCCGGCAGTGTTGACCGGGTCGGCCAGATCGATGGGCACGCCAGTCTGCGTCAGCAGCGCTTCAACCGCATCCGGCGCGTAGACCAGGTTGGGCACCACGTAGGTATCCGCCACCATTTCCCAGTTCTCCACCACAAACGGGTCGATGTAGATTGGCGTGGACGGGCCGTACGGCACGACCATATTGACCGGATCAAATGGCATCAGCAGCACGTTGGGAAAGTAGGTATCAAACGCCACGCGGAAATCTTCCCAGTACTGCACCTGCCCGGTAAAGCTGCCGATCGGCCCGCAGGTCGACAGGCCGCCCGCGAACACGGTCGGGTAGCGCTCGATCCCCAGGGTCGTCACCAGGCCACCCTCCGACGCGCCGGTCAGGAACACGCGCCGCACGCGGCTGTTGGCGGCGCGCACATGCTTGGCCAGCTTGACCACGTCTGTCACGCCCTCCTGCACCGCCAGCCCGTTCCTGGCATAGCTGGTGGTGGAAAAGGCGTAGCCCAGCGAGGTGATCAACTGCGGGATGTTGACGCCCTCGCGGATGAGCTGTCCCTCCCAGGGAATGCCGATCGGTTGGCGCGCGTCGATGTAGCCGTGGGCGAAGATGACCACATCGCGGTTCCAGCGCAGCCGCGGCGGGTAGAGCGTGCAGGTGATGGCGCCATCCAGCCAGATCGATTCATAGGTAAGGCCAAGTTCCGCGGCCACGGCGGCGCACACCGGGTCGGCGGGTTCGGCCTGGGATTGAACGGTTCGAACTGGCAGCAGCGCGGCCAGCACGAACAAAACGACACAAATGCGCATCAGTGTTTTCATCGTGGCACTCCTTTCAGAGGTGAAGCCAACTTCCCCATTACGACACGTTCTGACAGGGCGACCATGTGTACGCGCTATGTTGGTGAATATTGTGGATAATTTCAGTATATCAACTCGCAATCGCTTGTCAATCACCCTTTTGGTCACCCACCCGGCGGGCATACTCGGGCGGGAGGGGGATGTTAAAGCGCCGGCACAGCGCGGAGACGTCGGCGATATCGTGCGGGCGCAGCGGGTAGCCGGTGTGGAAGCGCACCAGGTCCTCGGGCGCGATGCAGCGCACCGCCCGCCCGAGGATGCTGCCGCTGCCGGTCAGCGCCGATGCCGGGTACATCTCGCCGTTCTCCGGAGGGCCGTAGATGCCGTTGCCGGCCGCGTCCAGGACGATGACGTGCACGTCCACCAGCCGGCCGGCGTCGTCGCCCAGCACAAAGTTCCACGCGCAGGTATCGTCACGCGGCACATCGCGGTAGCCCTGGCCCTCCAGCAGCGCGCGCAGCGCGGGCAGGTCTTTTTCCTGGATGGCGATATCCATGTCGGCGTGCGGGCGGGTCTGCTCGCCCAGCAGCGCGTCCACCCCCCACCCGCCGTCGATCCAGATGGTGACGCCGAGGGCTTCGAGTTGTTCGTAGAAGGAGATGACATCTGTTGCGGTAAACATGATAATGGTCCTGATGCAATCAGGTTTCGGTTTCCAGATCTTCCGTATCGGGCTGCGGCTTGGGCCAGTTGCTTTCAGGATTCTCGAGCGCAAAATCCACCTCAGCCACCAGAGCCGAGTAAGTATCCTCGCTGATGATGTTATCCCGGTACAGGGATGTCAACGCGCTGCGCTGCGCGCGCAGTCCCTCGCGCCAGGCGTCGGTCAGTTCTTCCATGCGCAGATCCGGCTCTGCTTCCAGCGCGTCATGCGTTTGCTGCGTCACGCGGTCCAACTGCTGCTCGAGAACCGGCATGATCTGCTGGCGCGCGTAAGCCGAGATGGATCCATGCAGGTGAAGCTGCTGGATGCGTGCCTGCGCTGCGCGCAAGGCGGCTGCGCGCGCCTGGTTGCATTCGAATTCCAACTGCGCCGCGCTGGTATGGGTCACGTTCGAGCGTTTGACCAGCCGCTGCATGGTTAATCCTTCCACGATCAACGTGAACAGCACCACGCCGAACGCCATCGCCTGGATCTGCACCCGGTACGGGAAATCGACGGCCAGGCTGAGCGCCAGCGCCAGCGGGATGGCCCCGCGCAGCCCGCCCCAGAAGAGGATATTTTTCCACTGCACGGGAATATCCCGCCGCAGCGCCGAAAGCCCGTAAACCGTGACCGCGCGCGCGATCAGCACCGCGGCAATGGCCCAGCCGATGGCCGCCGCGTTGTCGATGAGGATTTGCAGGTCGGTTTCCAGGCCGATGATCAGGAAAATGAACGAGTTGGCCAGGAAGGCGGCAAACTCCCAAAAGTTGAACACCACGATGCGCGTGGTGGGCGACATGCCGCGCGGGCCAATCTGCCCGGTGGCAAGCCCCGCGGCTACCACGGCCAGCACGCCGCTGACCCCCACCACATACTCTGCGATTAAGTATGACCCGTAGGCCAGAACGGTGGTCAGCGCGGTTTCGACCAGGTAATCGTCAATGCGCCCGATGATCTGCGAGATCAGCAGCCCGGCGGCCGCTCCGACCAGCAGCCCACCTCCGGCGACGGTTACGAATTCTACCGCCGTCTGTCCCAAATCCATGCGGCCGGTCAGCGCCACCGCCAGCATTAAATTGAAAATGACGATGGCGGTACCGTCATTGAGCAGGCTTTCCCCTTCCAGCAGCGTTTGCAGGCGGCGCGGCATACCCAGTGTGCGAAACAGCGCGATCACTGCTACCGGGTCAGTGGCGGCGATTAGCGCGCCAAATACCAGCGCCGTGGTCAGGTGGATCCCCGCGCCCAGCGAAACTAATCCGCCCACCAGGAAGGTGGTCAGAATCACGCCCGGGATGGCCAGCAGCAGCACTAACTTCAACTCCCGGCGCAGCTCGGCAAAGTTGAGATGGAAAGCGGCTTCAAAGATGAGTGGCGGCACCAGCAGCGCCAGGATCAGTTCGGGGGTCACGTCGAGCACCGGAATGGGGCCAAGAAATGTCAGCCCCAGGCCGACCAGCACCAGCCCCACGGTATAGGGAATCCGCAGCCGGCGCGTGATCAGGCTGACAATCACCGAAATGAACAGCATGGCGATGATCAGTTCTTCCACCTGGGCAATCGCTCCCGCCTCGTGCTCGGGTTCGATAGCACTCTCCAGCGCATCCGGCGCGGCCGGCTGTTCGATCTGAACCTGCAGCGTGGAACAGGCAGGGATCAGCAGTAGCAAAATCAGGGAGAGGAGCAGGTACTTTTTCATGAGATCTATACGATGGTAGCACAGTGTACATAAATTTGCGCCGTTTCCTATCCGCAATCGGGCGTCTATGGCCGCCGGAAAGGTGGAAGCAAACCGCAGTTTCTCAGGCCGGTGATGATGCCCGGCCCGCGTAGCAACCTTGGCGTTTTAGAGCAGTTCGCTGAATGGAATGTAATTCATCACCCCGTGCAGCAGCGACGACGGGAGAACGCTTTGGCTGCGCTCGCGCAGGTAGGCCAGGGCCAGCCCGGCGGCGGCGGTCCACAGCGCCTGCCACCAGACCCCGGGCGCGGAGGGCATGAGCAGCGGGTGCCAAAGCCCGAACAGCAGCGCGGAAATCACCGCGCCCCAGCCCCATTCGACGCCAAAGAAGCGGAACGGCCGGCCCCAGGCGTCGTTCAGCCTGCCCTGAATGTATCCGCGGAAGAGAACTTCTTCGGCAGGCGCCACCAGAAGATACACATACGCGCTGCGCAGCAGCACCGCGCCCAACAGGCCGCTCAGCGGAACCGCCAGCGCCAGCGCCGCCAGCGTCGACGCGGGGGAGCGGGGGAGCGGTTTTTTCAGCGCGGCCGCGGTGATCACCAGCGCGGCCAGCGCCGCCAGCGTGGCGATCAGCGCGCCGGCTGGCTGGCGCCAGTTGACAAAGGACAGCACCCCACTCAGCATCAGAAAGGGTAGCAACCCCGCGGCCGCCACGCGCAGCAGCGGGCGCAGCGGGCGCAAACGGATGCCACCGGCCGCGAAACCCAGCCGTGCCGCTGCCAGCAGGCCGATCAGCAGCACCGCGGCGTATGCCGGCCAGGGCATGGCTGCCTGCGCCGGAAGCGGTGGGGAGGCGCTCAGCCCGCGGAAGGCGAGCACCGCTGCCGAAAATACCATGAGGACTTCAACAACCGCCAGAATTTTTACGCGCGCGCTGGCCATAGGTCCGTCCTGTCACATCTGGATCATCATGCGGGGTGGTATATTCATTCTACAATAGTTCGGAGAAGGCAGCGCGTGGAATCTGATTGAAGCGCCGGCAGGGAAAGCATCCACCGCCAATACCGGTGAAAAAAATTGCTATAATGATGCATCCGATTTAATTCTTTTACTCATGGATAAAGGCGAATGGAACCTGTGCGCGCGTACGATGCCATTATTGTTGGCGGTGGGATGGCCGGTCTTACAGCCGCCGCGTATGTATCCAAGGCTGGTTTGAAAACCCTGCTGGTCGAAAAAGAACTGAAAATCGGTGGGCTGGTCAATTCGTTCGAGTATAACGGTTTCGTTTTCGACGGTGGCATCCGCGGCATTGAAAACTCGGGCATCATCCGGCCCATGCTGCGGCAGTTGGGGATTGAGGTCGAATTTCTGCCCAACCCGGTGTCGATCGGCATCGGGCAGGACGTCGTCAGCGTCGAATCGCGCAACAGCCTGCGCGCCTACCAGGCCATGCTGGAAAAGTACTTCCCCGAAAACCGCGAGGATATCGCCGCCATCATCAGGGAAATCGACAAGATTATGGGCTATATGGATGTCCTGTACGGCATCGATAACCCGCTGTTCATGGATATGACCGACCTTAAATACATGGGCCGCACCGTCCTGCCCTGGATGTTCAAATACGCGCTCACCATGCCCAAGCTGCAGAAGCTGTACCGGCCGGTTGAAGAATACCTGGCCGGTTTCTCCAGGAACCAGGCTTTGCTGGATATCATCCAGCAGCATTTCTTTCAAAAGACACCGACCTATTTTGCCCTCAGCTATTTCAGCCTGTACCTGGATTACCAGTACCCCAAAGGCGGCACCGGCAGCCTGCCCGCGGCCTTCGAGGACTTCATCCGTCGCAACGGCGGAGAAATACAGACCGGCACGCAAATCACCACCGTCGACCCGGTGACCAAAACCCTGGTGGATGCCGCCGGAACCTGCTACCAGTACCGCAAGCTGGTGTGGGCCGCGGATCAAAAGGCGCTGTACCGCTCGGTGCGCGTGGAAGGCATGGCGGACGCCGCGGCCGTTCAGAGTATAACCGCGCGGCGCGAGGCGATTGCCAACAAGGCCGGCGGCGATTCGATTTTCACCCTGTACCTGACTGCCAGCCTGGACCCATCCTACTTCGCGAACATCGCTGCCCCGCACTTCTTCTACACCCCGTCCACCGCGGGCCTGTCCAACTGCGGCCTGGCTGCGCTGCGCGAACCGGGCGGGTTTACCCAAGACAAAGAGCGCATCGCCGCCTGGCTGAAGCGTTTTGTGGCGCTAAACACCTTTGAGATTTCCTGCCCGGTGCTGCGCGACGCCACGCTGGCCCCGCCGGGGCAGACCGGCCTGATCGTCAGCATGTTGTTCGATTACGCGCTGGCCAGCCACATCCGCGCAATGGGCTGGTATGACGAATTCCGCGAGTTGATGGCGGCGGAGATGATCGCGGTGCTGGACGCCAGCATCTACCCGGGGTTGCAGGCCGCCGTCACCGGCCAGTTCACCTCGACTCCGCTCACCATCGAGCGCTACACCGGCAACACCGATGGCGCCATCACCGGCTGGGCCTTCACCAATGATTCCATCCCGGCCGTCAACCAGCTCATCAAGGTGTCCAGTTCGGTGCAGACCCTCGTGCCCGACACCTACCAGGCCGGGCAGTGGACCTACAGCCCGTCCGGCCTGCCGATCTCCGCGCTGACCGGCAAGCTGGCAGCCGACCGCATTCTCAAAGACCTCAAGTAAGCCCGGTCAGTTCCAGGCTGCGCTGCCACACCTTTTTGCCCAGCGCGCGGTCCAGCGCGTGCGCCGCGGGGACTTCGTCGATGGTCAGGTGGAAAAACCGGCCGCTGACCTGCGCCAGCTCGGGGGCGGCCGCCAGGTAATACAGCGCCGCGCCGGAGATGGCGGGGTCTTTAAGCATGTGCCAGGTGACGTGATGCAGGAACCAGCGGTACAGCGGCCCGTTGTTGTTGCCGATATTGGTTTTCACGTCGCCTGGGTGCATGGCGTTGATGGTCACGCCCGACCCCTGCAGGCGGTCCGCGAATTCCCAGGTGGTTAGCAACTGCGCCACCTTGGAAGCGCCGTAGCCGCGCAGCCCGATATACGGCCGGCGCTCCCAGTTTAAGTCGTCCAGATCAAGCCCGCCAAAGCGGTGGCCCTCCGAGTTGACCTGGATGATGCGCGCCGGGGCGCTGTCCTTCA
>CALDSL010000158.1 GCA_937920255.1 uncultured Anaerolineaceae bacterium
CACGCCCTGGAACATGCCTCGCTGCAGATTTTGGCGCAAAAGAACCCCAAACTGCACGCCGCCGGGTATTCGGACGCAAATGGTTTCTGGGTGATGGGTGATGTTCCCATCGAAGACTTGCAGCAGGCCGTGGACGAGGCTCAGGCCCGGCTGCGCGCCGGCGAGAGCCGCCTGGCCATCCATCCCTTCTGCGGCACCAACTTTGCCACTTCCGGTTTTCTGGCCGGCACGATTGCCTGGCTGTCGATGCTGGGCGTGCGCAACCGCCGCGACGCGTTTGACCGCTGGCCGCTGGCCATCAGCCTGGTGACGCTGGCGATGGTAGCAGCGCAGCCACTCGGCCCGATGGCCCAGCAGCGCTTCACCACCGAAGCCGACCTGGGCAGCCTGCAGGTCACCGGCATCAGCGTGCAGCAGCGCGGGAACACTCCGGTGCTGCGCGTGAGCACGCGCTTCTAGGCGCTGGCGTAGTCTTTTCCACCGGCGGTCGCGCAATGCGACCGCCGGTTTTTGTTCTCCGTGATAATTACTACCAGCTTACAAAATTCTTTGGTTGCGCTAACAGTTTTCCACTTTCGAGAAACAGAATCCGAAAAATCCGTTATTAACTGTAGAACGCCAAACCTTCATCACACTCCTAAGGGGGGCTGCTTTGAACAAAAACACCCGCTTGCTCGCTCCCGGCGAGAAGCTCGTTTATCGTTTGCAACGGAACCAGCACTGGTTTAGCCTGCTGACGCGCTTTCTTGGTGATGCGTTGATCCTGTTTCTGGTATGGCAACTGTTCCACTACCTGAACCGTTCCTTTATCGAAAGCTACATCGCCCCGTGGAGCACGCTGGGGCGCTCTTCGCTGATCGCGGTCAACCTGCTGCTCTCGCTGGTGCCCCTGCTGGTTTTCCTGGCCCTGGCACAGGATTTTATCTACACCTTCTTCATCGAGTTGAACCTGACCGACCAGCGCATCGTAGGGCGGGTGGGCGGGCTGTTCTGGCTGAAAGACATCAACCTGCCGCTGGAGCGGGTGCGCGATGTGTTCCTCCAGGCGGACCATATCTGCCTTCGCCTGACGGATGGCGCCGTGGTGCCGGTGTACGGGTTCTCTGGCAGCGACCGGTTTATCAACGCGTTTCAACGCCAGCAGTACGACCCGTTTGCCTCGCCGGAAGAGCTCGACCTGCCCGACGCGTTCACATTTCAGCACGCGCGATAGAGATAAAACATACCTGGCTAAAAAAACTTCCCTGCGCGATTATGACGCGCAGGGAAGTTTTTTTAGCCAGAGTAACCTGTGATTGCAACCGCGCTGGCAGGTGGTATGAACAATCCCTCTTTCAGCTTGATTCTACTTGCGTAATCCTGTACAATTTAATCGAATGTGGAGTAACCAGGCCCCCTTGGGAAAAGTTTGCTTGCAATGACTGCATGAGAGAGAGAAGGGAGAGGATTATGGACGTCATTAAAGTAAAAGCAAACTCCCGCACTGCTGCCGTCGCGGGGGCGATTGCGGGGGTAATCCGGGAACATAAGCACGCTGAAGTTCAGGCAATTGGCGCAGGCGCCGTCAACCAGGCCATCAAGGCCCTGGTGCTGGCGAAGGGATATCTTGCAGAAGATGGTATCCCGGTTGTTTGCATTCCTGAGTTCGTCGATGTCGACATTGATGGGAAGGTTCGAACCGCAATCAAACTGGTCGTCGAACCAAAATAAGTTATCTGGCACACTGCCGCTGCATCATCAACCGGTCTAATCACCGGGAAACGGTCTCCCCTGGGACTCGCGTTCAAAACTTAGCCTGATGGCCATCGCCAGAGGGCTTTGTTTTGTTGTGAGCTGATGCTGTCTTCGTAGGGGCGGACCCACAGGGCTGTGCCTGCGTGTCCGCCCGCCTCGGCGTTGGCAGATCACAATGATTTTCTCTTTGATCGATGAGCGTTATAACCCTCTTTTAAAAATTGTGGGGAACCAGAAAATCTTGCGTCTCTACCGTTTTGAATAGATCATCCTGGTCTACAGGAAATCGTAGAGACGTAAGATGTTGCGTCTCATACGTATCAAGCTAACGCTCTTATCCCTCTCCCCGCACGGCGAACAAGGTGATTTTTTGGCCAAATTCCAGCGGGGAGAGGTTAGGTGAGGGGTAAAATTCGCGCCAAAAAGCCCCTCACCGCACCTCTCCCCGCTGGTTGGGTCACTTTAACGTCTTCGTCCTCTAGCGGGGAGAGGCAAAAATGTCTTAGCTTGATACGTATGAGACGCAAGATTTTGCGTCTCTACCGAGGCCGGCGCTACTTGGATGCTTCGATGACTTCGTCGCTGGAGAAGACGACCACTTCCTTGCCGGTCAGCTTCTCCTGCACCTTGCGCACGATCAGGTCGAGGTGCAGCGGGTGGGCCACGTAATCCAGGTCGTCGGCCGGGACGGTGAGCACCGGGCACTGGACGAAACCGGCGAACCACTTCTCGTACAGCTTATTGAGCCCGTCGAGATAATCGGCGCTGATGTCACGCTCATAGGTGCGCGCGCGCTGCGAAATGCGGTGCACCAGCGTGGGCACCGAAGCGCGCAGGTAGATCACCAGGTCGGGCGGGGGCAGAAAATCGGCCACGGCCTCGTACAGGGCGTGGTAGGTGTCATAATCGCGCTGGCTCATATAGCCCTGCAGGTAGAGGTTCTGCGCGAAGATCTCTGCGTCCTCGTAGATGCTGCGGTCCTGGATCACCGAGCCGGGGTGCAGCCACAACTGGTGGTGGATGCGCAGCCGGTGCGAGAGGAAAAAGGTCTGCGAGTGGAAGCTCCAGGCCGACATATCCTGGTAGAAATCCGACAGGTAGGGGTTTTCGGTTACCGGCTCATAGAACGGCTGCCACTCCAGCCGCTGGCACAGCAGTTCCACCAGCGTGGATTTTCCCACCCCAATATTGCCTGCCACGGCGATAAATTTTTTCATGCTTCCCTCGCTGCGCGTGTGAAGTTACGGAATTTCTCCGGCCAGTTCTCTTTCGATCACCTGCTCGAAGACTTCAAACGGCTGCGCCCCCACAATGGCCAGACCGTTGATAAAAAACGTGGGCGTGGATGAAATGCCCAGGTTGCTGGCAAACTCAAAATCGGCCTGCACCTCGTCGCGGGTGCGGTTGGTGGCCATGCAGTCCTGGAATTTGGCCATGTCCAGCTTGAGCTCGGTGGCGTATTGTTCGAATACCGCGCTGCCCAGCTCGTCGCTGCTAAACAGCTTACCGTGGAATTCGTAATACTGGCCCTGCTCCCCGGCGCAGTTGGCGGCCTCGGCGGCCGAGTTGGCGTTGAAGTGGATGTTGGAGAGCGGGAAATCGCGGTATACCAGCCGGATCTGGCCCGGGAAAGCTTCCTGTAGCTGGGGCCACACTTCCTCATGCCAGCGGCGGCAGAAGGGGCACTCGTAATCGCTGAACTCGACCAGGGTGATGGGCGCGTCTTCGGGGCCGAGGATGTAATCATCGTCCACCGGCACATCGTAACGGCGCACATTCTGCTGCGTGGGCGCCGCGGCCGGATCTTCATTCCCGGCTGCCTGCACCACGGCCGTGGGAACGACGGCAGCCTGCCCGCCGGTTAGCGAGCCGCCGCGGCCCCAGAAGATGTAACCAACCGCCAGCCCGAGCACAAAGGTGATCGGCAGCAGCGCGGCAAAAAACACCGAGCGGCGAAAGACAATCTCATCTTCACGGCGCGCGGCAGAACGGTCCTGTCGGGTGGGGGTGGGAATGGTCATTCGGGGATTATAACACACAAGAAAAACATAACACCCTCCGGAAACTGGAACCCGGAGGGTGGAAACTTGCGAACGTTTTGAATCGCAGCAAGGCAACCTCGACGGCTGCCTTGCAAATAATTACCTGAGAACAGAACTAGGCGGGGTTGATGGCGCCGGTGGGGCAGACATCCACGCAGGAGGCGCAGTCCTGGCACAGAGCGGCATCCACCACGTAGTTGCCGTCGTCCTTCATCGAGATCGCGCCTTCGGGGCATTCGCTTTCGCACGCGCCGCACTGGATGCATTCATCATTAATAAAGTATGCCATGATCGGAGATCCTTTCAAAACATGGGTGAATATCAGAGACGTCACGAGGATAGCACAATCGGACAATAAATGTCAATAATTCGTCGTCGTCGTTTGTCATGGAATCAAGCTGGTGAATGTCACAAGTTTGGCGGACAATTTGTAACCCGCAGCCAGCCTTGACACCATCGATTTGAGGCAATATAATACGGGGGCAATTGATCCTCGATAGCTCAATTCGGCAGAGCGGGCGGCTGTTAACCGCTAGGTTCCAGGTTCGAGTCCTGGTCGAG
>CALDSL010000159.1 GCA_937920255.1 uncultured Anaerolineaceae bacterium
TGGCGGCCTTCACCGTGCAGGAAGAAGTCGGCCTGCGCGGCGCGCGCGTGGCGGCCTTCGCCTTCCACCCGGATGTGGCCATCGCGCTGGATTCGACCCCGGCCATGGATCTGCCCATGTGGGACGAGAGTGAAAACAGCCAGTACAATACGCGCCTGGATGCTGGCCCGGCGCTGTACGTGGCCGATTCCTCCACCCTCTCCGACCCGCGCCTGATCCGCCATTTTATGCGCACCGGCGAGGAATTGGGCATTCCCTACCAGATCCGCCAGCCGGGCGGGGGCGGCACCGACGCCGGCGCGATCCATCGCCAGTTGGAAGGCATCCCCAGCCTGTCAATTTCGGTGCCGGGGCGCTATGCCCACACTGCCGTGCTGCTGGCGCGTCTGAGCGACTGGCGGAACACCCTGGCGCTGGTGTACGAAGGCCTGCGCCGCATGAACCGCGATCTGCTGCAGGAAGAACGCTAGCAGCTTCCGGACCGTCTTGTATCCATCATTTTGCGGGAGAACTGCATGAAAGCACTCATTCAAAAGCTGGTTGAAACGGTTGGCCCTTCCGGGCACGAAAAAGCCCTGCGCGATCTGGTGCGAACTGAGATCGGGGACGCGGCCGATGAACTGCGCGTGGACGCACTCGGGAATCTGATCGCCCGCAAGGGCAGTAAGCGCGAAGGTGGGCTGCGAGTGATGCTCTCGGCGCACATGGACGAGATCGGCATCATCGCCACCCACATCGATGCCAACGGGTTCGTGCGTTTCACCACCATCGGCGGGGTATCCCCTATGACCTGCCTGGGCGGGCGGGTGCGCTTCCTCAACGGCGCCGCGGGCGTGATTGGCGCGGAACGGCTGGACGGGTATGACAAATTCCCCACCCTCGAGCAGTTGTTCGTGGACGTGGGCGCCACCAGCAAGGATGACTGCCCGGTGCGCGTGGGCGATATGGCCGGGTTTGACCGCCCGTTCCTCGACATGGGCGATCGCATGGTGGCCAAGTCGATGGACGACCGCGTCAGCGTGGCGGTGCTGCTGGAAACCATGCGCGCCGTGCAGGACAGCCCGCACGAGCTGGTTTTTGTCTTCAGCACTCAGGAAGAGGTGGGGCTGCGCGGGGCGCGCGTGGCCGCCTACGGCGTCGACCCGGATATGGGCATTGCCGTGGACGTGACCCGCACCGGCGATACGCCCCGCAGCGCGCGCATGGCCGTTGGGCTGGGCAAAGGCCCCGCGATTAAAGTACGCGACGAAGGTATGATGGCCGACCCGCGTGTGGTGGACCTGATGGTCGCCGCGGCGGAACGCGCCGGCCTGCCCTACCAGTTGGAAGTACTGGAACGCGGCAGCACCGACGCGGCCGCCATCCAGCTCGCGCGCGCGGGCGTGCCTTCCGGCTGCCTTTCGATCCCCTGCCGCTATATCCACTCGCCGTCCGAGATGGTCGACAGCGGCGATGTTCAAAACGCGGTGCGCCTGCTGACCGAGTTGCTGAGCGGGCCGCTGGAACTGGCATAACGTGATCTCGCTTTCCGTCCGCGCCGCCGCCAGACGGGGCGCAGCCCTCTTGCTTGGGCTGGCGCTGCTGCTCAGCGGCTGCGCGGGCATGGAACTGCCCTGGCTGCCGCAGCCCACGCTGCCGCCGACTGAAACCCCCACCGCCGCGACGCCTACCCCCGTGGCGACAGCGGCATCCGCGGATCCGCAAACAACGCCGACCGCCCCGGTTGACCTGAACCTGATCACCATCTGGTTGCCGCCGCAGTTTGACCCCAGCGTTGATACCCCGGCTGGCCAGGCGCTGCGCGCCCGGCTGGAGGCATTCGTCGAAGCCAACCCGGGCATGGAGGTGCAAGTGCGGCTGAAGGCGCTCGACGGCCCCGGCGGGCTGCTGGAATCGCTGGCGGCAGCCAGCGTGGCTGCTCCGGCGGCCATGCCCTCGCTGATTGCCCTGCCGCGCACCGACCTGGAAACCGCGGCGTTGAAAGGGCTGGTGCTGCCGGTGGACAGCCTGAGCGCATATCCGCAAGAAGCGGACTGGTACCCGTACGCGCGCCAACTGGTGGAAATTCAGGGCGCGACATTTGGCTTGCCGTTTGGCGGCGACGCGCTGCTGATGGTGTACCGGCCCAGCCGCATGGGAACTGCGCCGGCCACCTGGGAGGCGCTGCTCGGCCTGGGCCACCCGGTGGCGTTTACCGCCGCCGACCCGCAGGCGATGCTAACCCTGAACCTGTATATGGCGCTCGACGGCGTGGTGGCGGATGAACACAACCGCCCCATGCTGCAGCCGGATGTGCTGGCACGAGCGCTGAAGCTGTACAGCGACGGCGCGCAGCCGGGCGTGTTCCCCTATTCGCTGTCGCAAATCCAGACCGACCGGCAGGCGTGGCAGGCATATGAAGACCAGCTTGGCCAGTGGCTGGTCACGTGGTCTTCGCTGTACCTGAGCGAACTGCCGCCCGAATCAGCCGCGGCGGTGCTGCCCTCGCTGGAAGGCAATTCGCTCTCGCTGGCCACCGGATGGGTGTGGGCGCTCTCGGACCCCAACGCCGAGCGGCGCGAAACCAGCGTGCGCCTGGCGGAGTTTTTATCCGACCCGATCTTTCTGGCGCAGTGGAATGCGGGGCTTGGGCTGCTGCCGACCACCCCCTCTGCGCTGGCGCGGTGGCCAAATGCCAGCCTGAAACCCCTGCTGGAAGATGTGGCGCGCATGGCCCAGGTGCGCCCGATGAACGATGTGATGGCCGGGCTGGCTCCCGCTCTGGAAGCCGCGACCCTGCAAGTGATCAAACGCGAAAGTGACGCAGGCCAGGCCGCGCGGGCAGCGGCGGAACGGCTGGCGATCCCAACAAACAAATGAACCCATCCAACGATTTTTTCAATCGACTGCGTAATATGCTCTCCAGACTGCCGGGCTGGGTGGACGAGAAATCGATGGGCCTGGTGCTGCTGGTGTTGATTATGCTGGTGGCCATGTCGTGGAGCGAGCCGCTTCCCGGCCAGCAGCGCGGCGCCGGAAAGATGTCCCTGGCACAGGTTTCGGCCACGCCGCGCGTGCAGCCCACGGATACCCCGGCGCCGCAGCCCTCCATTGAAGTGCCGCCGGACGCCAGCCCGACGCCGATCCCGCCCACGCCCATTCCGGAAGAATGGCTCACCAACCGCGAAATGGGCACCGGCATCGTGATGGGAGCGGTGGTGCTGGTGTTGATTATTGTCGGCGGGACGCTGGGGGCGATCAGGCGGCGTTAAAGGCCAGCAGCGGCACCAGCATTTCGGCGCGGCTGACCCCACCGTGGCGGCCCAGCAGGTGATTGACTTTGGGCGCCCACCACCAGTAAGCGCCGTCCCGCGGCACCACGGTCCAATCGCCCATGCGCTCCACCGCCAGCGGGTGGGCCTCGCCCGGCCCAAACAGACCCGCCTGAAGCAGCCGCGCGGTGGGGAAGACTTGGAATTTCCCCGGCCAGGTGTCTTCGATATACTGGCGGGCGGTGTCCTCCCGCCCGGGGCGCAGGAACAGGAACGGCAGCCGGTTCTCGCCGCTGGGTCGCATCACCAGGCAGTCGAGCAGGCGCGGGTGATGGTTGAGATCGTACTGCGGCTCGAACGGGGTGGCGATGTGCCCGTGGTCGGCCGTCACCAGCACCAGCGTCCCGGCCAGCGACGGGTCGCGCAGCATTTCCATCAGCAGCGCCAGTTGGCGGCCCAGTTGCACTACTTCCAGCAGCACGCGCTCGTCCTGCGGGCCAAAGCGGTGCGCCAGTTCGTCCACTTCGCCGATGTAGGCGTAGGAATAGGTGCGGCCGGCGGCGGCGCGCAGGTTGGCGCGCAGCGTCACCCACAGGTCGTTCAACGTACGGTAGCCGGTGTTGTTGACCTCCGCCAGCAGCATGGTCGACAGGCTGGAATGCGCGATGGCGTGTACATGATACGCAAACGCGCGCACATCGTGCGCCGTCAGGTGCGGTCCCAGCGTGGGCACGCGCAGAAACGTTTCGGGCAGCAGCCCGGCGCGGCGCATGCTGCCAAAGTCGCCGGCCAGGCTGACCGGCGCGTGGGTGATGGCGTTCATCATCACCCCGTATTCCTTCAACCAGATTTCATAACCGGTGATGGCGTGCGCGGCAGGCGGCTGGCCGGTCCACAGCGTGGTTAGCGCCGAAGCGGTGGTGGAGGGCACAATGCTGGTCAGCGCGGCCGGGATGGCTGCGTCCAGCAGCGCGGCCCACGAGTCGGGCAGGCCGCGAGCGCGGGCGGCGGCGCGCACGTCATCCAGCAACTGTATGCCCAGGCCGTCGACCACGATCAAAATGACGTGCCGGTAGGGGCCGCCGGCCAGCAGCGGATCCAGCACGTCAGGGTCGAGCGCCGGCGCGCCGAACGCGGGTACGCCCAGCAGGCGGCAGACGCCGGCTGGAATATTGGACAGCGAACGGCCGGCATAGTGCGGGTAGAGCGCCCCCCGGCCGAGGTCCAACCCATCCAGGCGGTGGGCGCTGAGTTGTTCGATTTGGGATGCGAGTGTCAAAAACAATGCCTTTCTGCTTGCGCGGGGTAGGAGGTTTTCCCGCGAAAATCAAATTTGCCAGGATTATTCCTGCTATAATTAGTTCGTCTGGCCAACACAGACCCAATTTAATGACCATTATCCCATGAAAAGGAATCAAGCCTGATGCGGCGTGAAGTCTTAACCTGGAGAGATATTGACAAACTGATTGATCATTTGATCCCGCAGTTTGAAGGCGAAATAGACGCCATGATTATGATCACGCGCGGCGGGCTGGTGCCGGGGGGAATGCTGGCAGAGGCGCTGAAGATGACCACCATCCTCACCGCGGCGGTGGATTTTCCGGCCGAGCTGGAAGGCGAGAGCGAGCGCGCCAAGGCCGGCCTGCGCGCATGGCCCAAGTTCTTCCAATTCCCCGAAGATGTGTTGCTGCGCGGCAAGCGCGTGCTGGTGGTGGACGATGTGTGGGGCTCGGGACGCACCATCACGGC
>CALDSL010000160.1 GCA_937920255.1 uncultured Anaerolineaceae bacterium
TTCCTGCTGATCCTGGCGGTGATGCTGGGACTGGCCACCTGGGGCGGTTTTACGCTGGTCGATCAGGTTTCCAGCCTGATCACGTTCTTGCAGAACGCGATCACCGGCTTGCCGGCCTTGATTGAAAGCATCATCAGCCAGCCATTGCAAGTTGGGCCGTTCGAACTGGATCTCACCCGGCTGGATTTGCAGGAAGTCACCAATCAGGTGCTGGGGTTTGCCCAAACCCTGCTGGCGCGTATTGGTTCGCTGGTGACCAACGTGGCTTCCGGCGCCGCTTCGACCATCGGTTGGTTTTTGTTCACCCTGCTGATCGCCTACTTTATACTGGCAGAGACGCGCGGCAGAACCAACGAGCTGATCGTAATCAGCATCCCCGGATATCAAGAAGACATGGACCGCATGGGCCAGAACCTGGGCGCCATTTGGAGCGCCTTCCTGCGCGGCCAGTTGATCATTATTGCGCTGACGATTTTATGGTACACGCTGCTGCTCGGCATTCTGGGCGTGCGCTATTACTTTGGGCTGGCGCTGGTGGCTGGCCTGGCGCGCTTTATTCCGTACATCGGCCCGCTGATCGCCTGGGTCACGTACGGCCTGGTGTCGTATTTTCAGGGCAATACCATCTTCGGACTCAGCCCGGTGGCGTACGCGGGGTTGGTGGTTGGGGTGGCGTGGCTGTCGGACATCATCATGGACAACCTGGTTTCACCGCGCATCCTGTCGAATGTGCTGCGGGTACACCCGGCGGCGGTGATGGTGGCAGCGCTGGCCGGCGCGAGCCTGCTGGGTATCACCGCGATGATCCTGGCGGCGCCGGTGCTGGCATCGATTAAGCTGGTGGCGGGGTACGTCATGCGTAAACTGACCGATCAGGACCCGTGGGAAGGCATGGAGGTGGTGGCCCCGCGACCCGCGCAGAACTCTACTTTTGGTTGGTTGCGCAGGAATGTGCCCCGCATCCCGGAAGTCACCCGCAAGCTTGCGCAAGATGCCGTCATCTGGATCCGCACCACCGTGCCGCGCCTTCCCGAGCTCACCCGGCAGGCCTGGCGGCGCTGGCGCGCGCGCCTGGTGGAGATGCGCAAGCCGAAAGAAAGCCGTTAAGCCGGGGTTGTGAATCTAAATGGTATTCTGACGAAAAATGGCCGCGTGGATTTGACCTCATACGCGGCAACCTGTGCGATAATAAGACAAACAGACCGTCGATTGAGAAAAAGGAGTGGAGGAAATGGCAAACCAGGAACCGAAGACCCAAACGATCGCAGAAACCGACAACTATCTGGCCTGGAGCGCAGATGAACCGGATGGTGAGAAGACCTATCACCTGGAGCTGAACAATGTGACACTGCATTTCTTCAGCGAAGAATGGCAGGAGTTTCTTGATCTGGTGAACAAGCTTGGCCGCGAAGCCCGCTAAGGGCGTACGCGCATCATAAGACCAAAATGTTGTAAGCCCGGCGCGACAACGCGCTGGGCTTTTTGTCTTAAAAACATGAGCCCGGAGCAAACTGCTCTGGGCTCAGGCTTCGATGCGGTCCCCTGTTACGCACATCGAAGTTGGAGATTGTGAGGGGATGGGGTGCGGTGGCGGTTAATAATCTTCCGGATGGTGTTCCGGGTAGGCCGGCGGCCGCAGGACCTTGGCCGGCTTGGATGTCTGGATGGAGAGGTCGGGTCTGGTTTCCCGGGCGTGGATTTCTTTCTCAATCAACTGCTGCAGTTCGCGCAGGTTGGTGAAGGTGAAACAATCGCCGGTCGCGATCGATTCCAGCCGGCCACTGATGTGAGAGCGTTGCTGTTCTTCGGCCGGTACAATGGTGAGTAAGAAAGAGTGTTTTTTGCGCATGGCGTTCTCTGATGATTGTATCTTAGCATTCACCACTGACAATTTACTGACACCCAACCCGTTTTCGCAGCCTTTCTGGAACAAAAACTACCCAAAAACAAATTCATTCTCACTGTAAGGATTTTGCAAGTTCGCGCAAATCGGCGCGCGGGGCCAGTCCAAGCTCCTGTCCGAGCGTCTGTTCCAATTCGCGGTACATGCGCATGGCGCGTGGGGCATCTTGCAAGCCCAGGGCTGCCTGCATGCCCAGCGCTACGGCGTCTTCGCTCCACGGATCGCGGCGAAGAATCGTCTGGCTGCATTTGAGAGCGTCAAAGAACAAACCCTGTTCCAGGTATGCCTGCCCGATGATCTGCAGGCCGTGCTGGTATAGCGTGGAGATGCGTTCGCGGTGCAATGTGCTCCAGTCAACGTACTGGTCGCCCGGGAACAGATCGCCGCGATACATTTGCAGCGCGGCTTGCAGCCGTTCGAGCCGGCAGGACTGCACGGCGTCGCCAAGCTGCTGCTCGAAATCGAGGAAATCGATCTGGCTGCCTTCGGGCAGCAGTAGCGTCACCTGCTCGCCTTCGACCAGCAGGTAACGCGACGGGAACTTGTCCGGCAGGTCCGGTTCAAGGACGTGCCGCAGGGTGGAGGTGGCCTGATGGAGCATGTCCAGCGCGGCCTGTGGATTGTTTTCCGGCCACAGCGCTTCCAGAATGGCCTCGCGCCCAGCGCGAAAATTGGGGCGCAGGATCAGGAAGCGGAACAGTTCGCCCGCCTTGCGCCGCTGCCATGCGCTCGCGGGAATTTGCCGCCGGCCCTGCCAGACCGAGAAACCGCCCAACGCCTGAATTTTGAGCAGCGGGGGCGCGATGCGCTCCAGGCTGCCCAGCAGCGCCTCGGCGGACTGGCGGGCAGGCGCGCTGCGGCTGCGCAGGTAGAACGCCACCAGCGGGAATGCTGTCTCCCGTTCGCGCTCCAGGAGGAAGCCGTATCCGCCGCGGACCACTGCCGCGGATGCTTCCAGCCATACGGCTTCGGCATCCGAACGGCGTTCCTGCTGCGCCCAAACCGCATCCAGAAACAGGCACACTGCCAGGTCATACATGCCTTTGCGCTGTTCGAATATCTGGCGCGCTTCGGCCAGGCTGGCATGGGCGGCAGCGTGGTCTTGTAAAATCCAGTTGCATTGAGCCACTTCCAGCAGGGCGTGGCCGGCCAGCCTGTCATAGCTGACGCGACGTGCGTATCTCAGCCCATCTTCGGCCCACGCAAGCCCGGCAGCAGCATTGCCCTTCAGGCGATAAAAGCGCGCGTGTTCGGTGCGCGCCCAGATATTCAGATCGGCCGCGCCGGTGGCGGTGGCGATGCGCATCAACAGGTGTAGGTATTCCTCCGCGCGGGCAAACTCGCCTTCCGCCAGTGCCACCCGCGCCCACAGGTAGAAATAGCCGCCGGTCAGGCGGTCGGCCGGGCGCAGAAGCGGCAGCAGTTCGTCCAGCGCCAGCCGGGCTCGGCGCAGATCGCCCATCAGTTCGTAGATCATGGCCTGCAGGAACGGCATGCCCCAATGGCGGCGGTCTGCCTGATTGTGAAAATGCTGGGCTTCGGCCATCACCGCCAGAGCCAGGTCAAACTGCCCGCGTGGCCAGTAGACCGAGTTGGCCAGGTTGTGCAGGGCGCGGCCCAGGCATTGCTGGTCGCTCAGCGCCCGGCACTGGTCAATGGCCTGGTGGAATTGCGCCTCGGCCGCGTCAAAATTACCTCTTCCGGCATCGACAATTCCCAGAACGATGCGCGCGCCGGCCGCGTGGATGCTGCCTGGGGCTTGCTCCAGCACAGCCAGCGCGTGCGCGCGCGCGGCGTCATGCTCGCCGGCATACACCTGCAAGCGCGCCAGCTGTGATTGGATTTCTGGCAAAAACGCAACAGCGTTCGCCTCCTGGGTGGTGGCGAACGCTTGCTGTGCATACGCAATCGCGGTTTTCAGCTCCCCCTTTTCTTCGCATTCTTTGCTTTGTGCCAGCAACCGGTCAATGGCTTCGCGTGATGCTTCTATTCGTTGCATGTTCGGTTTTTATCCAGACATTTGGGGCTATCGAGCTGTCTATATTTATGATAAACCGCAAACATGGAAAACGCAAGGAATTGTTAAATTTTTGGAAGGTCGTTGTTTCGGCGCGGGAGAAATGGTGTAGAATGAGGGTTAGTTCATATGATGATCTATCGCTCAAAATTGATCCTGATCGTGATCGCCGCTCTGCTACTCGCGGGCTGTGACGGTACTTTGCCAGCCGCATTATCCCTGGCTACACCGCCAGCAGACTCTACCTATCCCGCGACGGCGCTTCCCGAAGATATCGCCGCGGTGGATCTGCCAGGCGAAAACGACGTACTGACGCCACAACCGTCACTGCCAGTGGCAGCGCCGGCCCAACTTCCCACCGCGGAACCGTCGGCTCCGCTGGCAGCCGGAGCGGGAATGGCGCCGAATGAAACTTGTGATCTTGTTTCGCCCGGAAAACCGATCGATGTGACCGTTCCGGATGGGACGCGCTACCTGCCGGGCGAATCTTTTTCGAAGACCTGGCGGTTGGTAAATAGCGGTTCATGCACCTGGACGCGTGACTATTCCGTGGTGTGGTTTTCGGGCGATTCCATCGGCGTGGATGACCAGTGGCAGCTTGCCAGCGAAGTTGCGCCGGGTGAGGCGGTCGACGTTACCGTGGATATGATCGCTCCAGCGCAATCTGGGGAATTTCAGAGCAACTGGAAGATCCGAAACAGCGAGGGCGATTTGTTTGGTCTGGGCCCCAACGGCGACGCTCCGTTCTGGGTCATGATCCAGGTGCGCGAAGAAAATACTGCCACGGCTCCCGCTCAACCCACGCCAGTACCCACCCTGGCGGTACATATCAGCGGCATGATCAACCTTGTCAACCGCGATGCCCTCGACCTGGACACCGGTGAGGTAAACCTGCAGGAAGGCGTTGATCTGCGCTACGAAGTCGGCGGGAGCGGCGAGGTTCAACTCGCGCCCCAAAATGGGGCTAGCATCGGTTTCTTCGGCGACAACGAACCGGTGGAAGAAGACTGCCAGTCAGCAAATTTGCGCACCGGTCCGCTACAAGTCCAGGGCGCGGAGACCGGCGTGTATGTGTGCTACCAGACCACCCAGGGATTGCCCGGTTTCGCCCACGTGATCAGCATCGGCGAGGAAAGCCGGATGCTTGCGCTCGATTTCATCACCTGGACGGTTCCCTGAAATTTGTTGATTATTGAGCATGCGAGAGACGCGCGGTCGCGTCTCTGTTTGTTTAATGTTCGTTCCTTTGTAAGGCAACAGGCCTTGAACATCCCTGATAGAGACGCAAAATCTTGCGTCTCTACTCTATCAATTCGTCAATTTTCGCAAGCCATCCTGCTCTGACAGTTGCGGTACAATATTTGTGCACTCGCCCGCTGAAAGCGGTGCGGCGCCCCAATCCTTTCCATGAGGTGCTGGATGAATCTGGACGATCTCGACCACATGCGCGCGCTGGACGCTCGCGGTATGCTGGACGCCATTGACAATTTGCCGCAGCAGCTTTCCAACGGCTGGATGCTGGGGATGCAGACCGATCTGCCGTTTGGGGGCGATGCGGTGTGCCAGGTGGTCATCGCCGGCATGGGCGGTTCGGCCATCGGCGCCGATCTGCTGGCTGGCTACGCCGCGCCGCTGTGCAGCGTGCCGCTGGTGGTACACCGCAATTATGATTTGCCGGCCTGGGCCAGCGGCGACCATACCCTGGTGATCCTCAGTTCGAAATCGGGCAATACCGAAGAAACCCTCTCGGCCTTGCGCGTCGCGCAACAGCGCGGATGCCGCGTGCTGGCCGTGACCACCGGCGGGGCGCTGGCCGAGCAGGCGCGGGCTTTGGAAATCCCGTCATTCCCATTTCGTTTTGAAGGCCAGCCGCGCGCGGCGGTGGGATATTCGTTCTCCATCTTGCTGGCCATCCTGGCTCGTCTGGGGTTGATCCCCGATCCACTGTCCGAGCTGGATGAGACGACGGCGCTGCTACGCCAGTTACAGCCCGGCCTGAGCGCCGGAACGCCGGTCTTCCGCAACCCCGCCAAGCGCATGGCCGGCCAGTTGATGGGCCGATGGGTGGTCGTGTTCGCCAGCGATGCGCTCGAGCCAGTGGCACGGCGCTGGAAGGGGCAGATCAACGAACTGGCAAAGGCCTGGGCGCAGTTTGAGTTTTTGCCGGAAGCCGACCACAATACCCTGGCCGGCCTGATGAACCCCGACAGCCTGCAAAGCCACATGATGGCGCTGTTCCTGCGCTCGGAGTCCACCCACCCGCGCAATTTGCTGCGGCTGGATCTCACCCGCGAAGCCTGCATGGTTTCGGGCATGACCACTGATTTTTATGACGCGCCGGGCAGCAGCCGCATGGCGCAAATGTGGTCGGCGCTGCAGTTTGGCGATTACATGGCCTATTACCTGGCCATCGCCTACGGGGCGGACCCGACCGAGGTCGACATACTCGAACAGTTCAAGCAAACCCTGGAAGCGGACAGCTAACCCGCCGCGCGGGCAGCACAGGAACACCATGACCACGCCTCGCAAAATCCTCCACCTCGACCTGGACGCGTTCTTCTGCGCGGTGGAAGAACAGCGCCGCCCGGAGCTGGTGGGAAAGGCGTTCGCGGTCGGTGGCCGGCCCGAGGAGCGTGGCGTGGTGGCAAGCTGCTCGTACCCGGCGCGACGCTGCGGGGTTCGCTCGGCCATGCCCATGTCTCGCGCGCTGGGCATGTGCCCGCAATTGATCATCGTCCCGTCCAACCACGCGCTCTACCGCGAGGCATCCGAACGGGTGATGGCAATTCTCCACACGGTGACGCCGTTGTTGGAGCAGATATCGATTGATGAGGCGTTTCTGGATGTCAGCGACCTGCCGGGGAGCGCTCTGGAAATCGCGCGCGAACTGCAGGCGCGCATCCATCAAGAAACCCGTCTGCCGTGCTCTCTGGGGATCGCTGCCAACAAACTGGTGGCCAAGATGGCGACTGATTTTGGCAAGGCCAGCCGCAAGGGATCTGGCGAATACCCCAACGCGCTGTACGAAGTGCCCGCTGGACAGGAGGCGGCATTCTTGCGGCCGCTGCCATCCGATGCGTTGTGGGGCATTGGCCCAAAATCGGCGGCGCGGTTGGGCGCGTTCGGCATTCACACGGTCGGCGATATCGCCGCGCTGCCTGACAGCACGCTGCGGTCGCTGTTTGGCCGCACCGGCTTCGAGCTTGGGCAGCGGGCGCGCGGCATCGACGACCGGCCGGTGGTGGTGGAACACGCCGTCAAGTCGATCAGCCAGGAAATCACATTCGACCGCGACCTTTCTGGCCAGGAGGCGCTGGAGGGCACGCTGTGGCGCTTGAGCGAGCAGGTGGGTCAACGGTTGCGCCAGGAAGGCTACGCGGGCACGACAATCCGCATCAAGCTGCGCTGGCCGGATTTTGTGACGCCCACCCGCCAGCATTCGCTGGCTCAGCCGACCGATCAGGATGAATTGATTTACCACGTGGCGCTGGAATTGTTCCACAGCCTGTGGAAACCCGGCATGGCGGTGCGGCTGTTGGGGGTTGGCGTGAGCGGCCTGGGGCAGCGCGTGTACCAGCCGGGTTTATGGGATAGCCAGACGGAACGCGAGCGCAAGCTGACGGATGCGATTGACAGCCTGCGCGCGCGGTTTGGAGAAAAGGCCATCCGGCGCGGGCGCAGCCTGGACCGGGGCCAGCAGCAGGACAAGGAAGGGTAGGGCGGCGCATATGGGCTGGAAACAGGATCTGATGAGCAAGGTGTTCGACGGCTTGCTGGCGGCGGTGATTCTCTACCTGCTGTTGACCTTTGCCGCGCTGCTGGTTGGCCCGGTGCAGGCCAGTTTTGGCCGGCCAGGGCTGCTGATCTACTGCCTGACGCTGATCGCCGTTTCGGTCTACTGCCTGGAACATTCACTGCTCACCCGCATCCCCGACACCTACCGCGCCTGGTACGGCATGATCGGCGGCATCTCGGCCTGGGCGGCCATCAGCCTGAGCAATTCGCTGGGCGAGCTGCGCATCACCAACGTTACCAGCGTTCTGGTGCTGATCCTGGTCTCGCTGACGGTCACGCGCCTGTGGCGGCGCCACCTGCCAATGGGGGCGAAATTTTACAGCCTGACATTCCTTACCGCCTGGACCGGGCAGTTGATCCTCGAAGGGCAGCCGCAGTTGGCCGCGTGGCAACCGGTGATCGGAAGCGTCTACCAGGGCGCGGCGTACGCCGCCATCGTGGCGTCGATTGGGCTGGTGTGGTGGATTTTCACGCGCACCGACCGGCGCATCGAGCGCTTGAACCTGGCCCCGGCGCTGGCATTCTGCGTGACCCTCGCGGTGTTTATTCTCGTCGCGGCTTAAAAGGCTCGATTGTGGAAATTTCCCCGGTGGGGAGCTCTGCGAGCAGCCGCACCCTACCGGGGGACGTGGCCTTACGCAGATGAACGCGCGCCCTGCGGCTGCGGGCCTTTTTCCAGCACGTTCTGGTACACCTGAATGATCTGCGCGGCGATGTTCTCCCAGGCATATTCGCGCGCCGATTCGGCTGCCTGCTGCCCCATCAGGTCGCGTAGCGCCGGGTTGCTGATCAGACGCGTGAGCCGGTCGCCGAGGATGTCCGGGTCGCCGTCCGGCACCACATACCCGGTGACGCCATCCTGAACCAGAAACGCCAGCCCGCCGACCTGTGAAGCGACCACCGGCGTGCCGCACGCCATGGCTTCCAGCGCCACCATGCCAAAGGATTCATAGTGCGAAGGCACCACCAGCATGCTGGCGGCGGAATAGTAGTACGGCAGCGCATCCTGGCTGCGCTTGCCGTGGAACACCACCATATCGCCGATGCCCAGTTCGCGGCACAGGCGTTGCAGACGCACCATCTCCAGGTTCATCATTTCCGGGCTGGCATCCGGGTCGCCGCCGATGATCGACAGGTAATGCGGGTATTTTTCCAGCACGCCGGATTCGTGCATGCGGGCCACAGCGCGGATGAGGGTATCGACACCTTTGAGCGGCTCGATGCGCCCCACAAACAGGATCATCTCATCCTCAGACGGGATGCCGATCACCGCGCGGGCCTCGTCACGCGGGATGGGGTAGAAGCGGCTGGTATCGACGCCGGGCGGGATGACCGTCAGTTTGCGCGAGTTCGCCCCGTACAGGAACTGTAACTGCGCCTGCTCAGCCAGGGTGGCCGCCACCAGCGCGTCCGCGGCGCGCAGCACCTCGCGCTCGCCTTTGACGCGGTACTCGCCTTCCATTTCCTCGTCGCTGCGCGCCACGCGGTTTTTCATCTGCCCCAGGGTGTGATACATGTGCACCATGCGCGCGTTCCAGATATTCTTCAGCGCGATGGCGGCAACGCCCGACATCCAATAGTGGCTGTGGACGACATCGTAATGAAGGTTTTTTTCGGCAGCAAAACTGGCGATATTGGCAATAAACTCGGGCAGGTATTCCGCCAGTTCCTGCTTGGGCAGGGGCACTTCCGGCCCGGACGGCACGTGTACCACGCGGTTGCCGTATCCCAGGTCGTGAAGCACGTGCGGTACGTGCTCATCCTGCGAGCGCGTGAATACATCCACGTGCACGCCGGCCGCGCCCAGGTGGCGGGTCAGCTCGCGCACGTACACGTTCATGCCCCCGGTATCTTTGCCGCCCAGGACTGCCAGCGGGCAGGTATGGTAGGACAACATGGCCACATGCAGCATTGTAGAGCAATTCCTTTCCTGTCCAGCCGGTATTATCTTGCCTTTTCGGGGCAGTTCCATTATAATTTCGACCACGCCACCATAGCTCAGCTGGCAGAGCGAGCGTTTCGTAAACGTTAGGTCAAGGGTTCGAATCCCTTTGGTGGCTTTTTTATTTTAACATCCCCATTGTACTATCAATCTGCGCGGTGGAATGGAGTATAATTTTTTCATGCTCCCAACAGAATCCCCGATCGTGATTGGCATCGCCGGCGGCTCCGGCTCCGGCAAGACGACGGTGGCAAACGTGATCCTGCAACGGGTCGGCAGCCACCGCATTGCATTTCTGCCTCATGACGCGTACTACCGCGACCTGAGCCATCTCCCTCTCGCCCAGCGGATCGAGATCAACTTCGACCATCCCTACTCGCTCGAGACCGACTTGATGATTCAGCATATCCAGCAACTCAAGCGCTGGGAACATGTGGATTTGCCGATCTACGACTTCACCAACCACTCGCGCACTGATCGCACGGTGCGGGTTGATCCGCAGCGGGTGATTCTGGTGGAAGGCATCCTGATTTTTGGCGAGCCGGCCCTGCGCGACATGATGGACGTGAAAATCTTCGTGGATACCGACGCGGACATCCGCTTTATCCGCCGGCTGCAGCGCGATATTGCCGAACGTGGGCGCACCACCGAACGGGTGATCGAACAGTACCTGCGCACGGTGCGGCCCATGCACCTCGAATTTGTAGAGCCGTCCAAACGCTACGCGGACGTCATCATCCCGGAAGGCGGCCTGAACGCGGTGGCGATGGACATGGTCATCGCGCGGATCGAAGCGCTTCTGGAAAAAGACACCACGCAGGAATAAGCGCATGAAACCAGGTATTCGCCAGAATCTTGTGCGGATCCTGATTCTTGTGTTTGTCATCACGCTCACCGCCGGGCTGTTTATCTTCCGCGAGCGGTTTGAAAACATTCGCGCGGTGGGTTACCCGGTGCTTTTCCTGCTGTCGGTACTATCCAACGCCACGCTGATCCTGCCGATCCCCGGCGTGGCGCTGGCCTCGGTGATGGGCGCCAATTCCTCGTTCAACCCGTTTTGGGTGGCGGTGGTGCTGGGGATTGGCGCCGCGGTGGGGGAATTGACCGGCTATCTGACTGGCTATAGCGGCCAGGTCGTGATCGAAAAGACGGCCTGGTATGAGAAGATCCAAGGTTGGATGGCGCGCTACGGCGAAATTATTATTCTGGTGCTCGCGATCGTCCCCAACCCGCTGTTTGATGTGGCCGGGATCATCGCCGGCGCGCACCGTATACCGGTGCTGCGATTTTTGTTTTTCTGTTCGGTCGGCAAGATCGTCAAAATGCTGATGTTCGCTTACGGCGGCGCCGGGCTTGCCCGGTGGTTATTTCCTGGTTGGTGAGAAAGGAGAAAAGCATGGCAGAATTTGAAGCGGTAGATCGATACCTGGACGTGCACCTGGATGAAAGTATTGCCGAGCTATCCACCTTGTGCGCCCAACCCAGTGTTTCGGCGCAGAATTGGGGTCTGGAAGAGTGCTCCCAATTGGTGGCCGAAATGTTGCAAAAACGCGGTTTCAACGCGCGCATTTTTGCCACCGGCGGCGCCCCGGTGGTGTTCGCCGAGCGCAAGGGGCGCGGCGACAAAACGCTGTTGTTCTATAACCATTACGACGTGCAGCCCGCCGAACCGCTGGAATTGTGGGAAAACCCGCCGTTTGTTCCCACGCTGAAGGACGGCAAGCTGTACGCGCGCGGCGTGAGCGACGATAAAGGGCATATCACCAGCCGGCTGTTCGCCATCGACGCGCTGTTGAACGAAATGGGCGACCTGCCGTGCAGCGTCAAGTTTGTGATTGAAGGCGAGGAAGAGACCAGCAGCGTGCACCTGAAGGATTTTGTGCACGAGCACAGCGATCTGCTGGCGGCGGACGGCTGCGTGTGGGAATTCGGCGGCGTGGATCACCGCGACCAGCCGGTGCAGTACCTGGGGCTGCGCGGCATCTGCTACGTCGAACTCAGCGTGGAAACCGCCAACCAGGACGTGCATTCGGGTCTGGGCGGCTCGATCTTCCCCAACGCGGCCTGGCGGTTGGTGTGGGCGCTGAACTCGCTCAAGGGGCCGGATGAGCGCATCCGGCTGGAAGGCTATTATGACGATGTGCGCCCGCCCAGCGAGCGTGACCGCGAATTGATGGCGCGCCTGCCGGAAACGGCGGAGGAATATCAGACCCGCTATGGCGTCAAGCACTTCCTCAACGGTCTGACCGGCGGCGTGGAATTGCGGCTGCAGGAGGTCTTCCAGCCCACCTGCACCATCTGCGGGCTGACCTCCGGCTACCAGGGCCCGGGATCCAAGACGGTGCTGCCGGCGCGCGCCAGCGCCAAGGTCGATTTCCGCCTGGTGCCCGACCAGACGCCGCAGCGTGTGCTCAAGCTGCTGCGCGAACATCTCGACCGGCACGGGTTTGAAGACGTGAAGATCGATTTTCTGGGCGGCGAGGCCCCCGACCGCACCGACCCGGATGACCCATTTGTCAAGCTGGTGGTGGATACATCCGCCGAGGTTTACGGCATGCCGATGCAGATCGTGCCGATGACCGGCGGTTCCGGCCCGAACCACCTGTTCACCGAAGCGCTGCACATCCCCATTGTCACCGCGGGGGTGGGGCATCCCGGCTCGCAGGCGCACGCGCCCAACGAGAACATCCGGCTCGACCTGTATTTGAAGCACGCAAAACACATCGCGCGCATCATGCATGCGATGGGGTAGAAGAGAATATGTG
>CALDSL010000161.1 GCA_937920255.1 uncultured Anaerolineaceae bacterium
TCTAGTGGTATGACTTTATGAGACTCAACAGAAGCGAAGAGCGCGAAGGAAACGCGAAGAAATTTTAAAACGTTTTGCTTCGCGTTTTTCTTAGCGTACTTCGCACCTTCGCAGTGCGCTTTTGTGCGAGTTATCAAATAAGAAAAAACGCTTTTGGAGGGAGGCTAAACCGCTTTCACTACGCCGGTTATTGGTTGGTTGTAGATAAAGTCTAGCCTCCCTCCATTTTCGGTTTTTGAAAATGGGGGGAGGTTGGAGGGGGGTGGGACTTCGATCTACAGCGAACATTCCCCCTTAATAACAGTAGAGACGCAACAAGATCTTGCGTCTCTACGTGATGTCTTTCATGGCCCACTGCCGGCGAACCTACCACCCTCGTGGCTGGGTGATGATGGCGCGCAGGGTGTCGATGGGGAACTTGGGCTGGCGGTCGGCGGTGAGCAGGCCGTTGGTCTCCTGCTCGGTGTCGGTGAGCTGGGTGTAGCAGAACCCGCTGATGGTGGGGCAGGCCAGCACCGCGCGCAGCAACTCGTCCAGCTTGGCCAGGTATTCCTCCTCCGAAGACACCGTGCCGTAGCCAAACCAGGGCGTGCCCGCGTCCGGCTTGTAGCTGATGCCGCCAAACTCGGTCAGCATCACCACCGCGTCGTCCTTCAATGCATATTCGGGCATGGCGAAGCGCTTGCCGATAGGGCGGTTGTAGCTCATGGTGCGCGCCAGCGCCTCGCGCGTGCCATAGCGTTCCTTGATCTTTTCGCCGCTGGTGCAGTAGTCGTGCAGGCTGAGGATATCCGTCTCCACGTGCTCCCAGCCATCGTTGTCGATCACCGGTCGGGTGGCGTCGTAGGCCTTGGTGACGGCGATCAGCGCGCGCAAAAACTCGCGCTGGCGCGGGTCGCCCTGCAAGTCGTGCGTGCCCCAGCTTTCGTTCAGCGGCACCCAGGTGACGATGCAGGGGTGGCTATAATCGCGCTCCACCACTTCGGCCCATTCCTGCATCAGGCGCGCGGCGGCTTCCGGCGAATACAGGAACGCGTTGGACATCTCGCCCCACACCGCCAGCCCCAGCCGGTCGCACCAGTACAGGAAGCGCGGATCTTCCACCTTCTGGTGGATGCGCGCGCTATTAAAGCCCAGGCGCTTGATCAACTCGACTTCGCGCCGGATGGCATCGGCGCTGGGGGCTGCCAGGCAGGTCTCTGGCCAGTAGCCCTGTTCGAGCACCATGCGCAGGTAATACGGGCCGCCGTTGAGCAGGAAGCGCCCGCTGTCCAGCCCCACGCTACGCATGCCGGCGTAGCTGATGACTTCATCCAGCGCCCGGCCGCCATCCAGCAGCGTAATTTCGGCATCGATCAGGTTGGGGTGCTCCGGCGACCACAGCACCTGGTCGGAGTGCATCACCGCCTGCCCCAGCGGGAGTTGGATCTCGCGCGCCACTTCGCGCTCGGTCACGCGGTAGGTGTCTTCGGCGAGCACCTGGCCGCGCAGCGACAGGCGCACCTGCACCGCCAGCGGCTGCCGCGGAGCGCGGTTCAGTTTAACTTCCACGCCCAGGCGGCCGCGGCTGATATCCGGCGTCCAGCGGATGCGTTCGACGTAGGTCTCGTTGACCCACTCGGCCCACACCGGCTGCCAGATGCCCGTGGTGCGGCGATACCAGATGGCGTGCGGTTGCTCCATCCAATCCTGCTTGCCGCGCGGCTGGTACAGATCCAGCGGCTGGTCTTCGGCGCGCACCACCAGCACCTGTTCGGCGCCCGGCCGCAGCGCGGGGGTGATGTCGAAGGTGAAGGGCGTGCTGCCGCCGCGGTGCTCGCCCACGCGCTGCCCGTTAACCCACACCGTGGCGTGGTAATCCACCGCGCCAAAGTGCAGCAGCAGGCGCTCGCGGTCCACCAGGCGGTTGGCGGCGAAACGGTTGCGGTACCACACTACCGGGTGCATGCCGGTGTCGTTCACCTGGCCGGCGCGCGCCTCGGGCGGGAAGGGTACGGTAATCTTGCGGTCGTACACATCATCGCGGCATTCCCAATGCGCATCAATACCAGTATTGGAATCATCAAACGCGAACTCCCACTCGCCGCACAGATCCAGCCAGTGCGTGCGGGCCATCTGCGGCGTGGGGTGCAGCGCCAGGTTTTCTTCAATAGCAGTAATGTTGTCCATCGTTAAGGAAAACGAAGTTTCCATAAGTGTGCTCAGCCTATCCTTCTCACTTGTAAGGGGGTCTTACTTAATTAACGTAAGTACCATAAAAAAGTTCCATCCAGGCAAAGAACGGCCTGGAGGATTGCGCGTATTATAGCCAGCCGATTGCCAAATGGTCTTAACAGGATTGAAAGGATTGCGCCGGTTTTGGGGCTGGCTGATAAATCTGTAATGCCGGGCGCCATCCGCAGCCCGTATAATGGGTCCATGCTGCTCACACCGCGAACGATCCTGCTCCTGGCCATCCTTTGTACCCTTCTCACCGCCTGCAGCGGGCCACAATGGGTGTCCATCACCCCCCAACCCCTATCCACCGCGGCGCCGGCCGCCGCCACCCTTCCGCCGCCCGCAACCCTGCCTACGGCTGCGCCCACCGCCACCGCCCTCCCGCCCGCCAGTTTCGAGCCGGCGGCGGAAATCGCGGAAGTCATCGAAACCGAGGCAGTCGACACGACCACGGCGGGCTACGTGGTGCTGATTTCGCTGGACGGCTGCCGCCCAGATGACCTGGAGCGGGCGAATATACCCAACCTCAAGGCGCTGATCTCCGCCGGTACCAGTTACAGCGCGGCCTGGGTCGGCGCGCTGCAAAACAACACCCCGCCCGGCCACGCCATGATGTCCACCGGCAGCTTCCCACGTCGCAGTGGCATCATCGGACACACCTGGGCTAACCTGCAAACCGGCGAAACGTTCACCCCCTTCACGCTCGAAGCGGTGCAGTTCGGCGAAGCCGACCTGATGGTCGAATCCAGCGGCTTGCCAACCCTGGCCGGGCTGGTAAAAGCGCGCTACCCGGACGAGATGGTGGCCGCGCTCAGCGCCCAGAAGTATTACGCCGCCCAGGCGCTCGGGTTTGGCCCGGCGGATGTGCTGCTCTACACCTCGGGCAGCGGCGACGATTCCTACAGCCTGCCCCAGGCGGTCCAGTTCGCGGCGCTGCGCGGGCGCACCCCGCCCGAAGACTTCCTGAACGACCCTGACCTGCGCGCCACCCTGCGCTCTCCGGGCGACGCCAACGCGCTGGCCCTGCTGGCCGCCACCCGGCTGGCCGAACGCTTCCAACCGCGAGCGTTGCTGATCAACCTGCCCGAGACCGACTACTACGGTCACGTGGGCGGCGCGGAGGAAATCAGGGTCGCGCTGGAGCGCACCGACGCCGCGTTGGGCGGCCTGATTGCCGCCTACCGCGAGTTGGGGCTGTACGAGCGCACGGTGTGGGTGGTGGCCGCCGATCACGGCATGACCCCCAAGGGCAATATCCTCGTTCCGGCCGACCTGTACGCGCAGACCGGCGCCGAAGTAATAGAGGGCGACCAGATAATGCTGCCCGAGCTGCGCCTGACCGACCCCGGCCGCGCTTCGCAGGTGGCGGATGCGCTGGCCGCCAGCGGCGCGCCGGGCCTGCTAGGAGCCTACGCCCGCGCGCAGCAGGACGGGCGCTACGTGTACCAGGCCGCGCCCGCCACGACTTTGAGCCTGCCGGCGGAACTCAACAGCGCCTTCCTGTACCTGCTGGACACCTACGCCAGCCCCTACAGCCCGGACGTGGTGGTAGCCAGCGCCGGCCGCACCGCCTTCGATGAAAGCGTCGAAAGCACGGGCGGCACGCACAACCCGATCAACTGGGCCGACCAGCACATTCTGCTGGCGTTTTCCGGCGCGGGCGTAGCCCCCGGCAAGGTTTCCACAGCCCCCGCGCGGCTGGTGGATATTTTGCCCACCCTGGCGCGGCTGCTCGACCTGCCACTGGACAATATGGACGGCATCCCCCTGGCCGACGCGCTCGCCGCCCCGCTGGATGAGGACGTGCAGCGCCAGGCCGAGGTGTCTGGCACGCTCGGACCGCTGCGCGACGCCCTGGCCGCCACCGCCGGGGAGTGATCTACCCGCCCAGCAGTTCCTTGGCTTTGGCCACCGCGCGGCTGGCGTCAGGGGCGTAGCCGTCCGCGCCGATCTCGTCGGCAAAGGCCTGCGTCACCGGCGCGCCGCCGACCATTACCTTCACGCGCTCGCGCAGCCCGGCTTCCTGCAGCGCGCGGATGGTGGCGCGCATCCCCGGCATGGTGGTGGTCAGCAGCGCCGACATGGCCACAATCTGCGCGTCATGGGCGCGCGCCGCCTCGACAAACTTCTCGGGGGACACGTCCGCGCCCAGGTCGACGATCTTGAACGCCGCGCCTTCCAGCATCATGCATACCAGGTTTTTGCCGATATCGTGCATGTCGCCCTTGACCGTCCCCGCCACAACCGTGCCGGAGGATGTCAGACTGCTGCCGGCCAGGTGCGGCTTGAGAACCGCCAGCCCGGACTGCATGGCGCGCGCCGAGACCAGCATTTCCGGGATGAAGTATTCGCCGTCTTCAAACAGCCGCCCGACTTCGGTCATCGCGCCGATCATGGCCTGGTTCAGGATGGTTTCCGGCGCGCTGCCGCCGTCCAGCGCCTGCTGGACCAGACCCGGCACCGCCCCGGTATCGCCGTTCAAGATCGCGTCAAAAATTTGCTGAAGGACTGGGTCCATGCTCTCTCCTGGATCAGTAATTTGGGCTTTTTATTTGAGAAATGAATGCTAAATGGCCG
>CALDSL010000162.1 GCA_937920255.1 uncultured Anaerolineaceae bacterium
TGCGGCAAGATGTCTTCAGCGCGGCCCTGATACAGTTCCACGTGGTCAAACTCGTTCAGGTTGACGGCGAAATCGTCGCACGCCACGGGCGACGATTCGATTCCCACCAGCCGCGCCGCTTTGGGTGCCAGGAAGGCGCTGAACAGCCCCACCCCGCAGTACAGGTCCAGCACAGTTTCCTGCCCGGTCAGGTTGGAGGCATCCAGCACCTGCGCCACCATGCGCGCCGCCTGCGTGCTGTTGACCTGGAAGAACGACCCGGCCGAGACCCGGAACGGGCGCTCCAGCAGATCGACCACCACGAATGGGTCGCCGGCCATCAAGATCGGCCCGGCCGGGCTGAGATGCACGACTGAGATTGGCAGATCGAGGGTCATTTCCGGCAATTCGGTGTCTTCGCTTTCCAGGGTCATCAGCACATCGTCGCCGGCGCCCAGGCGCAACCCCACCCGATCCAAACCAGGCAGCGGCTGCATGTCGATCTGCGGCCAAAAAGCGTCCAGGCCCTCCTCCAGCACGTGGCATTCCTGGATGGCGAAGGTCTGGTTGGAACCCAGTTTATGGTAGCCCACCCGGCCGTCGCCGGTCAGGTGGAATTGTACGGTGTTGCGGTAATCCCAGCCGCGCGGGTCAGGCAGCGCCGGCAGCACCGGCGGATCTTCCAACCCGGCCAGGCGCTGCAACTGCTCGCGCACGATGCCGGTTTTGGCTACTACCTGATCTTCATACGCCAGATGCTGGTAGTGGCAGCCGCCGCACACGCCAAAATGCACGCAGCGCGGGGTGATGCGCAGCGGCGATGGCTGGAGCACTTCCGCCAGCCGCGCGCGCACGTGGCCGCGTTTTTCTTCCACTGCCTGTACGCGCACGCGCTCTCCCGGCAGCGCCAGCGGCACAAACACCGCGCGCCCGTCCGGCAGGCGGCCCAGCGCATCGCCGCCGTAGGTCAGCGCGGTGAGTGTCACATCCCAATAACCTGATTCTTCCATCGGCAACTCCCTCTCTACGGCGATTGTAACGCAAATTCCGGCGGCGGGTGAAACCTCCAGCCGCCCCATCATTTTGTACAGGATTTGATACCGGTTTTTGATTATGATTTTTACCCCTTTGCTATACAATTAATTTTGGTTTAATCGCAGGTTCAGAAAGAATTAATAAACGGTAGCGTTGGGTGCGTGTACAGCAGGTAGAAGGATTTCTGAGGAAGAACGCCATCAAGGAGCTGACATATGAAAACTCGCATGCTTCTATACGGTTTAATCTTCACAGCAGCCGTTCTAATCGGGCTGGTGCTTGTGGCTGCCCGGCCTGTCGTGGCCGCTCCACCCGCCCAGGAAGCCGACATTGCTCGCGGGGGCGCCTTATACGATAACTGGATGGCGGCCTTGGGCGTGGAAGCTCCAGCCGGCAATATGCCCATCTGGGACCGGCAGACCAACAATACCCGCTCCGGCCCGGATACCTGGCGCTGCGTAAGCTGCCACGGCTGGGATTATCAGGGCAACCAGGGCGCCTACCGTTCGGGCACCAACTTCACCGGCTTCCCGGGCGTATACCCATCCAGCCAGGAGAAGAGCGTCGACGAGCTGGTGGGCATCCTCAAGGGCGAGCAGGATCCGGAGCACGATTTCTCAGCGTACCTGGACGATGCCGCGCTGACCGATGTGGCCACCTTCCTCAAGGATGCCACCGTGGATGACAACGAGTTTATTGACATGACCACTCTCAAAGTGAAAGAGGGTGACCAGGCGCACGGCCAGTCTTTGTACGATGAGACCTGCGCCAGCTGCCACGGCGCGGACGGGCAGACCATCACCTTCCGCTTCGAGGGACAGTCGGTCCCACTCGGCGCGCTGGCGGACCGCGATCCGTGGCGTTTCCTGCACAAAACGCGTTTTGGCACCCCGGGGACCGATATGGTGGTCGGGCATAACTTTGGCCGCACGGCGCAAGACGGGCGCGACGTGCTGCTGTACGCGCAGGATACGCTGGAAGATAACGCGCCCGGCCTGCCAGAACCGGCATTGGAACAGGACCGCGTGGAGCAGCCAGACCGCGGCGGCCCGGCCTCAAACTTCTTTACCGGCATTCTCACCGCCATTAGCGTGATGATTGCCGGGCTGGGGCTGAACATCCTGATCTTCGCCGTGCTGGCGGGAATGATCATGTTACTTGTGTGGGTAGTACGCCGGAGATAACCGGCCGTCATACTGTCACCGCGCAACGCTAGCAGATACCCAACGCGCGGTGGGCAATACAGCCTTCAAGAGGGAGAGTAAGGAGGAACAATGGAGAATCGAAAACCCTGGTGGAAGCGCCGCATTTTCCTGGCGGCGATCGCCCTGGGCCTGCTGGTTGTCCTCGGTGGCGCAGCGGGTGGCATTTACCTCACCCAACAGCCGCCCGAGCAGCCGATCAACTTCCCCCACAGCACGCACGTGGGTCTGGGCGCGCAGTGCACGTTCTGCCATCCGGGCGTCAACTGGGGACCGACGGCCGGCGTGCCGTCCATATCCAAGTGTTGGGGATGCCACCAGCAGATCCAGAAGCAGTCGCCCGAGTTGGTGAAACTGGCCGGTTACGTCGAGCGGAACGAGCCCATCCCGTGGGTGCCGGTCGCGCTCCAGCCCGATTTTGTGCACTTCAACCACCAGCCGCATATCGCCGCGGGCGTGGCATGTGAAACCTGCCACGGCGACATAGCCTCCATGCGCACCGCCGAACCGCAAGCCGGTCAAAACATGGGCTGGTGCCTGGACTGCCACAAAACGATGCGCCCGGAAAAGGTTGAGCATCTCGTCAACGATTGTTCAACTTGCCATTATTAACATTGGAGAGGATGTGGTATGAGCGAAAAAATCTCTCGGCGAGAATTCTTAAAGCTATCCGGTCTGGGCGCCGCGGTGACCGCGGTGCTGACCGGCTGCGGCCCCACCTCGCGCTACGTGGTGCGCCGCCCGTACACAGATTTGCCAGAATATCACCAGACCGGCGTGAGCACCTACTTCGCCACCACCTGCCGCGAATGCGCGGCGGGGTGCGGCATCATCATGCGAACCCACGAAGGCCGGGCGATTAAAGCTGAAGGCAACCCCAACCATCCGGTTAACCGCGGCAAAATCTGCTCCAAGGGTCTCACCAGCGTGCAGGGGCTGTACAACCCCGACCGGGTGAAAGGGCCGCAGCAGGCCAGCTCGCGCGGTTCCGGCCAGTACCAGGCCATCGATTGGGATACCGCCATCGGCGTGGTGCGCGACGGGCTGGCCAACCTGGGCAGCGCCGCGTTCCTGCTGGGCAGCGGCAACGATCACCTGTTTGACCTGCTGAGCGAAGTCGCTGGCGAGGGGAGCAATGCCGTGGTGCGCTTTAGCGCCGAAGACATGTTCTCGGCCGAAAGCACGCTGCTGCAGGCGGTGCAAAACACCTTTGGCCAGGCCGCCTACCCCTTCTTCGACCTGGGGCGCGCCGACCTCGCGCTTTCGTTTGGCGCAAATTTCTCGCAGAACTGGCTCTCTCCCGTCGCCTATTCGCGCATGTATGCCCAGTTCCGCAAAGGAAATTTTGGCCGGCGCGGGTATCTGATCGCCTTCGAGCCGCACCAGTCGACCTCGTCCAGCATCGCCGACGAATGGTATCCCATCGTCCCCGGCACCGAAGGGCTGGTGGCGCTGGCCATCGCGCGGCTGGTGTTGGAATTTCGCGGCGCGGCCGGTTTTGACGCGCTCAACGCGGTCGACCCTGCCGCCGCGGCCGAAGCCGCCGGCATCCCGCTGGAACGGCTGGATCACGTGGCGCGCCTGTTCGCCACCGCGCGCCAGCCGCTGGCCCTGCCGGGCGAATCGGCGCTGGGCACAGCCCAGGGTCTGGCCAACGCGCAGGCGGTGTTGTCGCTCAACGCCATGGCCAACAACCTGGGCGCGCCGGGCGGCGTGTTCCTGCATGCCGCCGAAGCGCAGCCGCACAGCATGAACCAGGTTGCCGCGCTGGTCGACCGGATGCGCTCCGGCCAGGTGCAGACGCTGTTCATTCACGGCGTCAACCCGGTATTCGAGTTGCCTGCCGGACTGGGCTTTGAGCAGGCGCTGCAGCAGGTTCCACGCGTTATCTCCTTCGCGTCCTACCCGGATGAGACCGCCATGCTCAGCGATTACGTGCTGCCGGATCACACCCCGCTTGAGTCGTGGGGCTACATGCGCAACCTGGCCGGCGCCGACCGCACCGTGGTTTCGGCGGTGCAGCCGGTGGTCGCACCGCTGCATAACACCCGCGCCACGGTCGACGTGATCCTCGAGGCGCTGCGGCAGGCCGGCGGAGCAGACTATGACGACGAAGTCGATTTCGTCCAGCAAAAGCTGCTCCCGCTGCTGGAGGAAGGCGGCAGTATCAACGCCCCCGAGATTCTGTCCTTCTGGACGCAGTTCCTGCAAAACGGCGGGTGGTGGACGCGCGACACCGATCTGACCACCCCGCAAGCCGACGATCTGCTGGCGCAGGCGCTCAACATCCAGCCGCCGCAGCCCCTGGCCGAAGGCGAGTTCTACCTGCTGGCTTACGCCGGCATGTTTGGCAGCGGCGCCACCGCCAACCGCCCGTGGATGCAGGAAACCCCCGAACCGCTCACCACGGTGATGTGGAACACGGTTGTGCAGATAAATCCCGAGACGGCCACCCGCCTGGGCCTGCACAATGACGACGTGATCACCCTCACCTCCGAGGCCGGCTCGATCGAAGCGGTGGTATATGAATATCCCGCCATTCGCCCGGATATGGTCGCCATTCCCTTCGGCCAGGGCCACACCGCCCTGGGCCGCTGGGCAGAAGGGCGCGGTGCCAACCCCGCCAAACTGCTGGGGATGGAACTGAACCAGGCCGGCGACCTGGCGTACTACGGGGGCACGCGAGTCAAAATCAGCCCCACCGGCCGGCGCCGCCCGGTTTCGCGTCTGGAAAGCGAAGCCGGCGTCTACGGCCACAAATAACGGTTTCAACGATAGGAAGGAGCACTGACGATGGCAGAAGAAGAACGATCTGCAAAGTGGGGCATGGTGATCGACCTGGACTTGTGCACGGGATGCAATGCCTGTGTCACCGCCTGCTCCATGGAAAATAACATCAAGTGGGTGGGTGAGGAAGACGCCGGTTACGGCCGTGGGATGCACTGGATCCGCATGGAACGCTTCTGGACCGGCGAGTACCCGGAGGTCAAGCCGACGCGCCGCCCGATGCTGTGCCAGCATTGCGGCAACGCCCCGTGCGAGCCGGTTTGCCCGGTATTTGCCTCGGTGCACTCAGAAGAAGAGCAGCTCAACCTGCAGGTGTACAACCGCTGCATCGGCACGCGCTACTGCGGCAACAACTGCCCCTACTTTGTGCGCGTGTTCAATTTCTTTGACTATGAAATCCCCGAGCCGATGAATTATTACCTCAACCCGGACGTCTCTGTGCGCCGCAGGGGTGTGATGGAAAAATGCACCTTCTGCGTGCACCGCATCCAGCGTGGGCAGCAGCGGGCCAACATCGAAAACCGCGAAGTGGCCGACGGCGAGATTATCACCGCCTGCGCTCAGGCCTGTCCGACGGATGCGATCATCTTCGGGAACATGCGCGACCCCGAAAGCGCGGTCAGCAAGGCGGCTCGCAGCCAGCGCGGTTTCCGCGAGCTGGATTACCTGGGAACCGAACCGCGTATCATCTATCTGAAGGGAGAGGGAACCTATGGCAGTTGATCAGCCCTTCGAAACCGTAAAACTGGGCGCCGCGGAGCACGAGGAAGACCCGCGCGAGCACCTGATGCTCGACCCGCGCCCGCGCGAGGAAATGAACCGCATGGTGCTGGATGCCATGACCCACACCACGCGCAACTTCTGGATCTGGGTCGGCGTGCTCACTGTGCTGTTGATCGTCAGCCTGTTCGTGGCCTGGGGCAACCTGATCGCCACCGGCATGGGGCTGGCCGGCACCCGCCGCCCGGCGATGTGGGGTATCTTCATCGTCACCTTCGTGTTCTGGATCGGCATCAGCCATGCGGGGACGTTCGTCTCCGCCATCCTGCGCGTGTTCAAGGCCGAGTTCCGCCGCCCGTTCACCCGCGCCGCCGAGCTGATGACCACCTTCGGCCTGGCGGCCGGCGCGCTTTACCCCCTCATCCACCTGGGCCGCGTGTGGGTCTTTTACTGGATGATCCCCTACCCCAACGCGCGCTGGCTGTGGCCAAACTTCCACTCCCCGCTGGTGTGGGACTTCCTGGCCATCACCACCTACCTGCTCAGCAGCACCATTTACCTGTTCCTGCCGCTGCTCCCCGACCTGGCCATGGCGCGCGACCGCACCACCGGCTTCCGCCACATGGCCTATAAGGTGCTCAGCCTGGGCTGGCGCGGTACCGAGGCCGAATGGCTGCGCCTGCGCAAGGCGATTGGCCTGTTCGCCTTCGCCATCATCCCGGTCATGTTCTCGGTGCACACCATCGTGTCATGGGACTTCGCGGTGACGCAGACCGCCGGCTGGCACTCGACCATCTTTGGGCCATACTTCATCGTCGGCGCCATCCTCTCGGGTGTCTCGGCGGTGGCCACCATCCTGTTTATCCTGCGCACCACGCTGTTGAACATGAAGTACTTCATCCGCCCCGAGCACTTTGACGGGTTGGGCAAGCTGATCCTGGTCTTCTCGATGTCCTGGGCCTACTTCTTCTTCAACGAGTACATCCTGCACTGGTACGGCGGCGAAAAGGTGATCAAGGATATCCTCACCCTGCACGCCACCGGAGACTCGGCCTGGGTCTGGTACGTGATGCTGATCTGCAACGTGGCCATCCCGTGGCTGACGCTGTGGAACCGCAACATCCGCCGCTCGCCCGTGGCCATGTTTGTCATCACCCTGCTGGTAAACGTGGGCATGTTCGCCGAACGCTATACCATCATTCCACTCACCCTGGGCCACCAGCGCAACCCCTTCTCGTGGGGCGAATACGCTCCGCGGTTGACGGAAATCAGCATCGTGTTCGGCACCTTCTGCCTGTTCCTGCTGCTATACACCGTGATGACCCGCCTGATCCCCATGATCCCGGTGTGGGAAGTGGTGGAAGGCCAGATGGCGCACAAGCGCACCAAAGTCGGCAAGACCGAAGTTACCTCGGTCACCGAGCTGGATTAAGGAGCGTGAACAATGGCTGAAACCAAAAATGTTCACCTGATGCTATTCCCCGAAGACCGCCTGGATGAAGTGGCGGAAGCCCTGTCGCGGCTGCGCGAACACGGCTACAGCCACGATGATATTTCGGTCATCTCGGGCGTGCCGCTTTCCGAGCGCGTGCTTGGCCGGCCGATGGCCTGGACCAGCATCGGCAAGATCGGCATCGCCGGGGCGATCCTGGGCTTTATTATCGCCCTGGTGCTCACCCTGGGCACGCCGCTGCTGTACGGGTTGCGCGTGGGCGGCCAGCCGATTTTCGCCATCCCTACCACGATTGTCGTGCTGTTCGAACTGACCATGCTGGGGCTTCTGCTCAGCACCTTCCTGGGCGTCTCCGTGGAAATGATCACTCCATCATTCGGCCCCAAGGGCTACCACCCCGATGTCAACGCGGGCAAAGTGGGCATCTTGTTCAACGCGGACAAAAAACTGGATGCCAACCTGGAACAATCGCTAATCGAACTGGGCGCAGAGTTTGAGGAGGTGCAGAAACCATGATCAAGCGTCTCATTCTCGTTCTCGTAGCAGTCGCCATGCCGTTTCTGCTGGGTCTCTTGTTCACCTACGATGTGATCAAGATCGACTGGGTCAGCTTTATGGAGATCCAGCCCTCCTTCCGCCCGCAGGAAGACCCGCTGCCCCTGCCCAACGGCTCGATCCCGGTGGGTGGAGCGTTCTACGTCGAAGGTCTGGACGCGCCGGTCAACCCGGTGCCGGCCGATGAAATATCGCTCCAGCGCGGCCAGCAGTTGTATGAAATCTCCTGCACCCCGTGCCACGGCCCGCAGGGCAACGGGCAGGGTACGTTCTCGGCCTTCCTCACCAAAGT
>CALDSL010000163.1 GCA_937920255.1 uncultured Anaerolineaceae bacterium
CGTCGACGCCGCGGACGATGCCATCCACTCCAACGGCAGCATCACTGTCAACAACGGCACGTTCACCCTGGCCACCGCCGACGACGGCCTGCACGCAGACGAATCCCTGACGGTCAATGGTGGCGAGTTCAGCATTACCCAATCCTACGAAGGCCTGGAAAGCGCGGTGATCAGCATCAATGGCGGCACGATCCACGTGGCAGCCAGTGATGACGGCATCAATGTCGGCGGCGGCAACGATGGCTCGGCCATGATGGGCCCTGGCGGGCGCGGCGGGCCGAACCCCTTTGCCGCGAGCGGAGATACCTTCCTGTACATCAACGGCGGGTATATCTATGTGGACGCCTACGGTGACGGGCTGGACGTTAACGGCGCAATCGAAATGACCGGCGGCACGGTGCTGGTCAACGGCCCCACCGAGCAGATGAACGGCGCCATCGACTACGACGCCGGCTTCACCATCAGCGGCGGGCTGCTGATCGCCGCCGGCAGCTCGGGCATGGCCATGGCTCCCGACCAGAATTCCACCCAAAACGCTGCGCTGATCTATCTGTCCGCGTCCCAACCTGGCGGCAGCCTGCTACACCTTCAGGATGGCAGCGGCAAGGAAATCATCACCTTTATGCCAACGCGTGCATACCAGTCGATCGCCATCTCCTCACCCGATCTGGCAAGTGGAGAGACCTACACCGTCTACACCGGCGGCAGCAGCACCGGCGCCACGGTGGACGGCCTGTACCAGGGCGGCGCATATGCCCCTGGCAGTGAATCCGCCAGTTTTACCATCAACAGCATCGTGACGACCGCCGGCAGCGGCGGTCGTATGGGCCCGGGCGGCGGCCCGCGCGGGCCGCGTGGTGGGCCACCGCCTGCCAACCCGTGATCGGTTTGCGCGAACTCCCTTTATCAACAGAATGGAATCTTAATGATGGATATAATCCTGGAATGGTCACTCGGCGGATTAACCGCCTACGGCATACCCGCGCTGCTGCTGTTGTGTTACGCTGGCTCGCTGGGTATCCCCTTTCCCATCACCCCGGTGGTGGTGGCCGCCGGCGCGCTGGCGCGCAGCGGCCTGCTGGACTGGCAACTGGTCGTGCTGGCCTGCCTGGCCGGCGCATCCCTGGCGGACCAGAGCGAATACCTGTTGGGGCGCCTGGCGCAGCCCTGGCTCAAACGCAATTTTGGGCAAAAGTTCCTCTGGCAGCAAGCGGATTCGGCCCTGGGACGCCAGGGCGACCTGGCGGTTGTGCTGACGCGCTTCTGGCTCACCCCGCTGGCTCCCGCGGTTAATGTAATCTCAGGTGGGCGCACACCGTACCTGCGGTTCCTGGCGTTTGACGTTCTGGGCGAGCTGGTGTGGGCGACCCTCTACGGCGGGCTGGGCTATCTCTTCGCCACGCAGTGGGAACAGGTCAGCCAGACGATGAGCGACGTCAGCGCGATTTCCATCGGCGCGCTGGCCGCGCTGGCGGCGGTGTACGTGCTCTTCTTCCGCCGTCCAAAACTGCTGCCCGCGCTGCAGCGCCGGATGTGACGCGCTGGCGCGTATACGGAAAATAAACCATCCCGGCCTGATGATCGGATATGATCTTTCTGAAGCAAGCGGAACTCAAGATTATTCCGCGACACAGGAGACAGGCAATGAACACAGCAAGCAACCTCACAACCACCGCCCAGTTGCCGCCCCAACCCAAAACCCGAGGCGCAGCGGGCGGCATTCCGCGCGCCGCATGGCAAACCCTGGCAGCCGTCTTTGGTCCAATCAGCCTGGCGCAGATGGAAGGCGTGGCGCTGCTGGACCGGTTGGACACCAAATTTGTGCTTACCGAACATCAGTTATGGCAGGTGCTTTCCAGGCTGCAATCCAATTACTGGATGCTCGAAGTGGACGGGCAGCGGCTCAACCACTACCGCACGCTGTACTTCGACACCCCCGGGTTTGAACTGTATCTGGAACACATCAACGGCCGGCCGGAGCGGTATAAGGTACGCAGCCGCGAGTACACCGACACGCAACTGGCCTTCCTGGAGGTCAAGCACCGCACGCGCAAAGATCGCACGGTTAAAGAGCGCATCCAAACCGACGCGCAGGTGGTGGCGATGGACCCGTCCATGTGGCGCTGGTTGCGCGACGTATCTCCCATCGACGGGAGCGCGCTGGAGCCGCGGCTGTGGAATGCTTTCCAGCGCATGACGCTGGTGAACAAGCGCTGCTGCGAGCGGGTGACGCTCGACGTGGGGCTGGCATTTTCCAATGAACGCAAACATATCCGCCTGTCCGGCATCGCCGTGGCCGAAGTCAAGATGGACGGGGCCGGGGGTTGCTCGCCTTTCCTGGCGCAAATGCGCGCGGAGCGCGTCCAGCCGCGCGGGTTCAGCAAGTATGCCACCGGGGTGGCGCTGCTGTATGAAGATGTCAAGAAAAATTCACTCAAGCCGCGCCTGCTGTGGCTTGAACGCCTGATGAAAGGATCAACCAACGATGCTCCAACCTGGTAATCTTGTGGCCGGTTTTTTGTTCAATCTTTTTGTCGCCCTGCTGATTGTGCGCTTTATCTACTATCCTTCCACGCGCAACAAGGCGTACGTGTTCACCTTCTTGGCCTTCAACACGATTATCTTTTTCGTGTTGACCTTTCTGGCCAGCATCGAGATCAGCGTGGGCGTGGGTGTTGGGCTGTTTGCCATCTTCTCCATCCTGCGCTACCGCACCGACCCGATCCCGATCCGCGAGATGACCTACCTGTTCATCATTTCGGCGCTGCCGCTGATCAACGCCGCCGGCGCGAACGGTTCGTACTGGATGCAGCTTGGCATCGCCAACGCGGCGGTGGTTGCCATTTTGCTGTTGCTGGAAAAAGGCTGGGGCTTCACCTATGAGGCCTCCAAACAGATCGTGTACGAGAAGATCGAGCTGATCGTCCCCGAACGGCACGCGGAATTGATGGCCGACCTGGAAGCACGCACCGGGCTGGTAATCAAACGGCTGGTGGTGGGCAAGGTGGACTTTCTACACGACGTGGCTAACCTGAAAGTGTATTATGACGATCCAAACCAGGGCGGCTGGCTTAACAACGCCGATCCCGTGGCGGTACTCCTCAACAAAGACAACGACGCCGTATAATAAAGCTATGTCCCGCACGATTCTGGTGGTGGATGATACCCGCAATGTTCAGGTGCTGCTGCGTGATTTTCTCACCAGTCAGGACTTTGAAGTGCTCGCGGCCTACGACGGACGCGAAGCGCTGGACGTGTTGCGCCACGCCACCCCGGATTTGATCCTGCTCGATATTATGATGCCAAATTTCGATGGGTACCAGTTCATCACGCAACTGCGGCGCACATCGAGCATCCCGGTGATCATGATCACCGCCAAGCAGCAGGAAGCGGATATTATCCACGGCTTTGACCTGGGCGCGGATGATTACATCACCAAGCCGTTCCGCATGCGCGAGCTGCTGGTGCGCATGCGCGCCGTGCTGCGCCGCGCCGCGCCCAAAGACGGCCAGCCCGCCGCGCTGGTGGTCGGCGATATTTTGCTGGATGCTGGCAAGCACGAGGTGCGCAAAGCCGGCCAGCCGGTCGACCTGACGCCGCTCGAGTTTCTGGTGCTGGAACAGTTGATGCAATCGGCCGGGAAGGTGGTGCGCCGCGCCGACCTGGCCATGCGCCTGATGGAAACCGGCTACAGCGGGTCGGAGTCCACGTTGAAAATCCACATCCGCAACCTGCGCCTGAAGCTGGACGACGACCTGAACCAGCCGCGCTATATCGAAACCGTGTTTGGGGTTGGCTACCGCTTCTTGGAGACCGCATGACGCGCTCATTAAAAGGCAAGATGATCCTTTCGTTCCTGGTGGTGGCGCTGCTGACCGTGCTGGTGGTGTCACTGCTGATTCGGGTAACCTCGGGCAAGTCGTTGATGAACCTGGTGGTGGAGGAACAGACCGCCTCGTTGAAAGAACTGGCGCAGGGATATTACAGCGCCAACGGAACCTGGGATGGCTTTTTTGAATACAGCATGGAGGCCGGAAAACAGGGACCACCCCCGCCGCAATCCGAACCGTTTGACCCGGATAAGCGCCCCGAATCGCGCGGTTTTCGCGGCCTGAACGGCATGGTCGACGCGGATTACCGCGCCATCCTGCCGACGCTCGGCAGAGGCGTGGGCGAGACGATCCCCGCCAGCGAGGTACGCCAGGCCGTGGCAGTGGAAGTGGATGGAGAGACGGTGGCGTGGATCCTGCCGGACACGGGCTTTACCTTCCGGCTGAGCGCCGAAGAGCAGGTTTTCCTGCAGCGCACCAACCTGGCCATCGGGCTGGCGGCGCTGTTGGGGGTGATCGCCGCGCTGGGGATGGGTTTCTTTCTGGCAGCGCGGCTGCTCAAACCCATCCGCAACCTGACCCAGGCCGCGCAGAGCATGGCGCGCGGCGAGTTGCGCCAGCAGGTGCCGGTCACCTCGCGCGACGAACTGGGGCTGCTGACCGCCACGTTTAATCAGATGAGCAGCGACCTGGACCAGGCCGACCAGCAGCGCAAGCGCATGACAGCCGATATCACTCACGACTTGAGCACCCCGCTGCAAATCGTCTCCGGCTATATTGAAATGCTGGAAGAGGGCGAAGTCACCCTGACCCAGGAGCGCATCGAGATCATCAAGACCGAACTGGAGCACCTGCGCCGCCTGGTGGGCGACTTGACCACGCTGACCCAGGTGGAGGCCGGCGCCCTGGATTTCCAACTGGAAGCGGTACAGCCGGCCGCGCTGCTGCGGCAGATCTACAATGCCTTCCAGCCCATCGCCGCGCGGCAGGGCGTGGAACTGACCCTCGACGCGCCGGAGAACCTGCCGCCCGTGCTGGCCGACGAGGCGCGCATGGTGCAGGTAATGAAGAACCTGCTGGAAAATGCGCTTCGCCACACACCTGCCGGCGGAACGGTGCAGCTCGCGGCGCGGGCGGGTGATGACGTGACCCTGGTGGTGAAAGACAGCGGCAGCGGGATCGACGCCAGCGACCTGCCCTACGTATTTGACCGCTTCTACCGCGCCGACCCGGCGCGCGGGGGCAATGGGGGCAAGATGGGGCTGGGGCTGGCGATTTGCAAGGCGCTGGCGCAGGCGCAGGGTGGGACGATCAGCGCCGAATCGGCGGGAGCCGGCCAGGGAACGACCGTGCTGGTGCGCTTGAATTTGGCCGGCGTCGCCGGCGAGCCGCGGGCGGGATTGCCGGTATAATAAGACCTGTCACCTCAACCTGGCCTCGCCTGACCTACATCCGATTTCGCCTATGCGCATAACCCTGGCTTATGGAAAAACTGGCCTGCCGGTTTCGTTCCCGGACGATTGGGGCGTGACCGTGGTGGCGCCGCGCCACGTGGCCGGCGTGCCGGATGGACGCGCGGCGGTGCGTCAGGCGCTGCTGGCGCCCATTCAGGCCGCGGCGCTGCGCGATTTCGTCCGCCCCGGCGACCGGGTGGGGATCATCTTCAGCGACATCAGCCGCCCCACCCCGCACCATCTGATCCTGCCGCCCATTCTCGAGCAACTCGCGCATGTGCCGAGGAAAAACATTGAGCTGTTCAACGCCTGCGGCACGCACCGCAAGAACACGGATGCCGAGTTGCGCGCCATGCTGGGCGACGCGCTGGTGGATGGCTACCCGATCATCCAGAACGACGCGCTGGATGAAAGCACGCTGGCCTGCTTTGGGCGCACGTCGCGCGGGCATGAAAACTGGCTCAACCGCGATCTGATGGCCTGTGACGTGAAGATCCTGACCGGCTTTATCGAGCCGCACTTCTTTGCCGGGTTCTCCGGCGGCGGCAAGGCGATCATGCCTGGCATGGGTGGGCTGCGCACCATCATGGGCAACCACGACGCCGCCAGCATCGCCGACCCGCGCGCCACCTGGGGCATCACCCACGGCAACCCGATCTGGGAAGAGATCTACGAGGTGGCGGCGGGCGTCAGCCGCACCTTCCTGGTCAACGTGACCCTCAACCGTGAGAAAAACATCACCGCGGTGTTTGCCGGCGACCTGGACGCGGCGCACGCGGCCGGCTGCGCGTTTGTGCGCCAGACCGCCATGGCGCCGGTGCCGCACCTCTACGATATTGTGGTCACCTCCAACTCCGGATACCCGCTCGACCTCAACCTGTACCAGACCGTGAAGGGCATGAGCGCCGCGGCGCAGATCGTACGCCCGGGCGGGGCCATCATCGCCGCCGCCGAGTGCTGGGACGGCATCCCCGACCACGGGCTGTACGGCCGCCTGCTGCGCGAGGCCAAAGACCCGCGCGAGCTGCTGGAGCGCATCGCGCGCCCGGGCTTTCTGCAGCAAGACCAGTGGCAGGCGCAAATCCAGGCGCTGATCCAGCAGAAGGCGACAGTGTTCGTCCACAGCCATCACCTGACGCGCGAGCAGATCCGCGCGGCGCTGCTGGAGCCGTGCGCCAGCATCGAAGCAACCACCGCCGCGCTGCGCCAGCAAATGGGGCCGGGCTGCAGGATCTGCGTGCTGCCGGAAGGCCCGCAGACGATCCCCTATATCGCGCAAGCATAAAACCATACAGCAACAAACCGCATTTCCCATCCGCCAATCCACATCCACCCCGCATCCGGGCGCTCGAGCAGCCCCACCAGGAGGAACCGTTGAACCCGCTGTCTGTGATCCTTGCGCTCCTTCCAATTCTCTTCGTCCTCGTGCTGCTCGTCTGGCGCAGAATGGCCGCCGACCTGGCCGGCCTGCTGGGATGGGCGGCGGCGATGCTGATCGCGTGGCTGTATTTCGCCACGCCGCTGCCGGTGCTGTTCGCGGCCAGCCTGTCGGGGATGGTGGCATCCTTCCCTATTTCGATCATGGTGGCCACATCGCTGTTACAGATCTTCATCATGGCCGAGACCGGCGCGCTGGCGCGCGTGGTGACGCTGATTAAGACCGTCGCGCCCAAAGACCAGGTGGTACAGATCATGATCGTCAACGTCGGTTTTGGCACGCTGCTGGCGGCGATGGGCGCTACGCCGGTCTCGATCCTGCCGCCGATCATGCTGGCGCTGGGGTATTCTTCCTTCGTTGCCATCGCGCTGCCCGCCCTGGGCTACGACGCCCTGTGCACCTACGCGCTGCTGGGCGTGCCGGTGGTGGTGTTTGCCAACGCGGTCGGGCTGAGCGTGGCGGAGGTGGGGGAATACTTCGCGCGGTTCATGCCGGTCATCAGCACCTGCATCGCGATCGGGATGCTGTGGATGGTGGGTAAATGGAAAATGATGTGGACCGGCCTCGTTCCCGCGCTGCTCTCCGGGCTGACGGCCGGGTGGATCGCCATCGGGATGAACCACATCGGGCTGATCCCGCTCACCGGCGTGGCGGCCGGGCTGGGCGTGGTGGCGGTGATGCTCGGCTACCTGCTCCTCCGCCGCAAACCGCTGCGCGACCGCAGCGCCCTGACCGAAGCCGACCTGGCCGCGGAAAAGCGCATCGGGCTGGCGGCAGCCGTGTCACCGTGGATCATCCTGACCGTTTTCGCCGTGCTGGTGAACCTGCCCGCGCTGCCGTTCTACACGTTCACCTTCAACACGCTGGCGCTGCCGGTCGAAATCATCCCCGGCGCGGCCGAGCGCGTTCGCCCGTTCTGGCAAGCGTATTTCTGGATCCTGGTCAGCACGCTGCTGGCGCTGCCGTTCCTCAAGCCCACGCGTGGGCAGATGAACGCGGCGTTGAAGAAATGGGCCAA
>CALDSL010000164.1 GCA_937920255.1 uncultured Anaerolineaceae bacterium
TGGGGTACGCCCGGCGGGTGTGCGAAGCGCTGCCGGCCGGGGCAGTGACGGCTGTATTTGATGCGATCGAGCCGGAACCGTCGCTGGAGACGGCCCGCGCCGGCGCGGTATTTTTGCAGTCCTTCGCGCCGGATTGGATTGTGGCGGTGGGCGGCGGCTCGGTGATCGACGCGGCCAAGGCCATGTGGGTGCTGTACGCCAACCCCGGGGTCAACCCGTCTTCGATCAACCCGATTGAGGACTACGGGCTGCGCGACAAAGCGCGGTTCGCCGCCGTGCCCACCACCAGCGGCACCGGCTCGGAGGCCACCTGGGCCATCGTGCTGACCGATACCGCCGAGCGCCGCAAGCTGGGGCTGGGCAGCCGCGAGGCCGTGCCCGACCTGGCGGTGCTCGACCCGGAGATGGTGCGCGAACTGCCCGCGCGGCTGACAGCCGACACCGGGCTGGACGCGCTGGCGCACGCCGTGGAGGGCTATACCAGCACCTTCCACAACGATTTTTGCGATGGATTATGCCTGCAGGCCGCCCGGCTGGTGTTCGCGTATCTGCCGCGCGCCTGCGCCGACGGCTCCGACATGGAAGCGCGCGAACATCTGCAAAATGCGGCGACCATCGCCGGGCTGGGGTTTGGCAATTCGATGGCCGCACTGGCGCACGGCATGGGCCACGCACTGGGCGGCGTGTTCCACGTGCCGCATGGCCGTGCCGTGGCGCTCTTCCTGCCCTATACGGTCGAGTTCACGGCGGAATCGGGCGAGACCGCGCGCTATGACGAGATAGCGCATGCCCTGAACCTGGCTCCGCTGGCGCCAGGGGAAGGCGCGGCGCTGCTGGCCGCCGCGATCCGGCGGCTGGAACGCAGCGTAGGCCAGCCGCTGACCCTGCGTGAGGCGGGCATCGATCCGATGGCGTTCGAGGCCGAGCTGGACGCGCTGGTGGAGAATGCCATGAACGACACGCAAACGTTAATGGCGGCGCGGATTCCCGACGAAGATGAAATGCACAACCTGTTCCGGGCGGCGCTGTAGCCCGAGCCAAGGAGCTGTGAATGTATGGTAGACGCCTGACGATTGACCTGACCAGCGGCACGCTGACGCGCGACACGGTTCCGGCTGAATGGGTACGCGAAACCATCGGCGGGAGCGGGCTGGCGGCGCGCATTCTCCATGAAATCCTCGACCCCGCGCTCGACCCGCTGCACCCCCAAAGCCCGCTGCTGTTCATCACCGGCCCGCTGACCGGCACCGGCGGCCCCACCACCGGGCGCTTCACCATCTGCGCGCGCTCGCCGGCCACCCGGCTGTGGGGCGAATCCAACATCGGCGGGTTTGTGGGGCCGGAACTGCGGCTGGCGGGGATCGATATTTTGCACATCACCGGGCGCGCCGCGCAGCCGGTGTACCTGTGGATTTACAACGACCTGGTGGAACTGCGCCCGGCCGAGCACCTGTGGGGCGCCGCCGACACCTATGATACGCAGCAGATCATCCGCGCGGAGACGGGGCAGCGCAACGCCAAAGTGGCTTGCATTGGGCGCGCGGGCGAGAATCTGCTGCCGCTGGCCGGGATCCTGTCCGATCACGGGCGGCTGGCGGCGCGCACCGGGCTGGGCGCGGTGATGGGGTCGAAGAACCTCAAAGCCGTGGCGGTGCGCGGCACGGGCAAAATTCCGCTGGCGCGCGAGGCCGAATACCGGCGGCTGCGGGTCGAATCGAACAAGCGCCTGCACGCCCACAACATGACTGAAGTGCTGCACCAGACCGGCACGTCCGGCTCGGCTGATTATTTTAACTACATGGGCGACATGCCGTCCAGATACTGGACCGGCGAAAGCTTTGACGGGGCAACCAACATCGGCGGGGCGCAGATGGCCGAAACCATCCTGACCGGCACCACCGCCTGCCAGGGCTGCGTCATCGCCTGCGGGCGCGAGGTAACGATTACAGAGGGCCCGTATGCCACCGGCGGCCCGGCCAAAGGCCCGGAGTACGAGACGGTTTGCAGCTTTGGCTCGCAACTGCTGGTGGACGATATCGCCGCCATTACCGCGCTGGGCGACCGCTGCGACCGGCTGGGCATGGACACGATCTCGGCCGGGAACACCATCGCCCTGGCGTACCTGATGTTCGAGCGCGGCATCTTGAGCGAGGCCGACACGGGCGGGCTGGCGCTGCGCTGGGGCGACCCGGCGCCGTGTTTTGCGCTGCTGGAACAGATGGCCGCGTGCACCGGGTTTGGCGCGCAGTTGGCCCACGGGGCGCGCGCGCTGGCCGGGCGCTACGGGGTGGGGGAGCTGGCCGCGCACGTGGCCGGGTTGGAAGTGCCCATGCACGACCCGCGCGCCTTTTCGGGACAGGCCATCGTCTACGCCACCTCGCCGCGCGGCGCGTGCCACAATCAGGGCGACTATTTTATGGTGGAACTGGGCGGGCAGATGGACGACCTGGGCATCCCCATGACCGACCGCGCGGTCGACAGCGGCAAGGCGCATTTCGTGGCGCGCCACCAGTATTTCCGCACGGTCAATAACAGCCTGGTGACGTGCATCTTCGCCTCGGTGCCGGCCAGCGAACTGGTGGAACTGCTCAACGCGGCCGCCGGGTTCGATTTCGACCTGGAAGATATGATCCGTTGCGGGCAGCGCGCCTGGAATCTCAAGCGGTTAATCAACCTGCGCCTGGGTTGGACGCGCGCGATGGAAAAACTGCCGCCGCTGCTGCTGCAGAGCCTGCCCGGCGGCGGCCAGGAAGGCCACGTGCCGGATCTGGAGCTGATGCTGCGCGAGTATTACCAGGCCGCCGGGTGGGATCTCACCACCGGCCGCCCGCTGCCCGAAACGCTGCGGCAGTTAGGGATTGAAGCGCGTTGAACACGCCCAAGGGGGGGCCATGATGGACCAGCCTTTGGAGGAACAAAAAGCCGGTAGTGTTTAATGGGCCACGCAAAAAGATTTCACCGCGCACCGTCCCGGTGTTCCTTCGGGAAAGAAGCGAAGAGCGCGAAGAAAACGCGAAGTACAGCAATTTAAGATGTTCTTCGCGTTTTCTTCGCGCTCTTCGCACCTTCGCGGTTCGCTTTTGTGGATTATCATATAAGTATTACGAACCCACAGGGCAATGTAACACGAATTGGCCGAATGGGCACGAATAAAATAATTCCAGCTACCTAACAGTTTCTTCGACGATAGCGCCAGGTAATCAAAATGAAAGTCTGTGCAACACGCTACTGCCAGCGTAGGGGCGGACCAACAGGGCTGTGCCTATGTGTCCGCCCGCCAGAACCAACACTATAAAGAACTTCGTTAGGGAAAAATCGCGTATTTCGATCGAATCTTTGTGCCTATGCAGGATTCAATTGACCATCGCCGCAGCGGGCGGACACATAGGTCCGCCCCTACGACGAATGATGCTTTTTTGATACCGGCAATGGCTGTTACGAAAAAAGTGTCCGGTAGCCAGAAATCGAAATTCATTTTATTCGTGACCATTCGGCTTATTCGTGTTATTCGTGATGCTTTTCCTTCCCCCTACGGCTCGACAAGTGTCCCGTCCAGGGTGCGCAGGAACGCCGTTAGCTGCTCGCGGTCGCGGGCGGAGAGGCGCAGGGGGATGAGCTCGGAGCGGCCGGCGGCGGCCAGTGGGGCGCGGTTGTAGTGCCGCACCACCTCTTCGAGGGTCTTGAAGACGCCGTTGTGCATGTACGGCGCGCTGTTGGCGATGCCGCGCAGGCTGGCGGGCT
>CALDSL010000165.1 GCA_937920255.1 uncultured Anaerolineaceae bacterium
GTTCCTGACCTGGAGAACTCGCTCAGCTTCTGGAAAGACGCGCTGGGTCTCGAACTGAACCATATCGAAGATGTGCCCAGCCAGAAATCCGCGGTGGCATTCTTCCCGGTGGGCGACAGCGAAGTCGAACTGGTCAAGCCAACCTCGGAAGACTCGGGCGTGGCCAAGTTCCTTGCGGATCGCGGCGGTGGGATGCACCACCTGTGCTTTGAGGTGGACGACATCGAAGGGATGATGGCCAGCCTGAAAGAAAAGGGCGTGCGCCTGATCAATGACACGCCGCAGGTTCTGCCCGGCCGCAAGATGGCGTTTGTGCACCCCAAGAGCACCGGCGGCGTGCTGGTGGAACTGTATCAGATTACGCGCGAATAACCTGAGCACATGCATAAAAAGATGAGCTGGCTTGCCCCCGGCTCATCTTTTTGGTTTAATGGATATGGGGAGAACACATGGAACAGACAATTGGTGGCGAAAAATGAGTCGATTCAGGCTGGCCCCGCACTTCTGGATTGGGCTGGCGCTGGCGCTGGGCTTTTGGGCGGTCAACTGGCTGGCGGGGGGGCTGCGCACGGTATGGGCATTCTTTCCGATGTGGCTGGGATATGCCCTGGTGATGGACGCGCTTTCGCTGCGCCGCAACGGCACTTCGCTGCTAACGCGCGGTTGGAAACGTTATGTGGGCCTGTTTTTGGTGTCCGCGCCGGCCTGGTGGTTGTTTGAAGCGCTCAACGCGCGCTCGCAGAACTGGCATTACCTGGGCGTGGAAGGGTTCACCCCGCTGGAATATTTCCTGCTGGCGTCGATCAACTTCTCCACCGTGATGCCGGCTGTTTTCGGTGCGGCTGAGTGGGTCAGTGGGGCGGGCTGGGTGCGGCGGCTGGGATGCGGCCCGCTGATCCGCCCGGACCGGCGCACCACCATTGCGTTCTTTGCCGCCGGGTGGGTTATGCTGGCATTGCTGCTGGTATGGCCGCGCTACTTCTTTCCGTTTGTGTGGCTGTCGGTCTTGTTTATCATCGAGCCGGTCAATGCCTGGCTGGGCCACCGCTCGCTGTCGGATTACTCGCAGCACGGCGACTGGCGGCCAATGATCAGCCTGTGGGTGGGGGTGCTGATTACGGCCTTCTTCTGGGAGATGTGGAACTTCCTGTCTTACCCCAAGTGGATCTACAGCGTGCCGTTTGTGGATTTTGCCAGAGTCTTTGAAATGCCCATCTTCGGCTACACCGGCTATCTGCCCTTTGCGCTGGAGTTATTTGCCCTGTACCACCTGGTGGTGGGGTTGTTGTGCCGCAAGCAGTCGAGGTACATTCAATTCCATGCGAAAGATTGATGCGATCGGGTAGGCGATCAAAGATAATCGAATCGCGAAGTCGCAAAGACGCGAAGATTTTTTCTTCGCGTCTTTGCGATTCAAAGCCTTTGCCTGGTCCGAGTGAAAAACAGTCGCTCTGTATAGCTGATACAGCCTACGCGCTCGCCGGGACGGCTGCTTCCTCCGCCAGCGCTACGCGCTCGCCTTCTTCCACGTTGACGCGCGTGAGCAGCGCCGCGCCGATGATAAAGAAAATGATCAGCGAAATGATGCCCAGGCGGCCGCCGCCCAGGAACTGGCTGGCCAGCCCAAACACCAATGGGCCGAGCACGCCGGCGATTTTCTCGCTCACCCCAAAGAAGCTATAGAATTCGGCCGACTGGCTCTTGGGCATCATGCGCCCTATCAGCGAGCGGCTGAGCGCCTGGCTGCCGCCCTGCACCGTGGCCACAAAGAAGCCCAGGATCCAGAAGTGCAGCTCTTCCTGCATAAAAAACCCGCCGATGGCGATGCCGGTATAAATGGCCAGCGCCAGGAAGATCGAATTTTTGGTGCCGAGCTTTTTGGCCAGCCAGCCGAACAGAAACGCGAACGGGAAGGCCACAAACTGCACCATCAGCAGCGTGCCGATTACGGTCACGTCACTGAACTGGAGCTCTTTGCCATAGATCGACGCCATGTAGATGATGGTGCCGATGCCGTTGTTGTACAGCCAGAAGGCGAGGATGAAGATCATCAACTGCCGGTAGCGGCGCAGGTTGGCAAAGGTGCGCCCCAGCCGTTTGAAGCTGGCGGCAAACGGGTTTTCGTGCACGGTTTCGCCGGCCAGGATACGTCGCTCGGGTTCGCGTACGTTGCGCAGCACGGGGATGCTGAACACCGCCCACCACACCGCCACAGTGACAAAACTGATGCGTGACATGAGCGTGCCGTCTTCGATCCCCAGCAGATCGGGCAGGAACATGATCATAAACAGGTTGACCGCCAGTAACAGGCCGCCGCCCAGGTATCCCAGACCGTAGCCGCGTGACGAAACGCGGTCGATTTCATCTGGCCGCGCCACGTGGGGCAGGAGCGAGTCGTAGAACACCAGCGAGCCGGAGAACCCCAGGCTGGCCAGGATGTAGAAGGCGGATGCCATCAGGTAATCGCCTTCGCCGACAAAGAATAACAGGGCGGTGCCCAGCACGCCCAGCGCCATGAAAATCGCCAGGAAGCGTTTTTTTGATCCCTGGTAATCCGCCATCGTACCCAGGATGGGGCCGAGGATGGCCACGATCAACAGCGCGATGGTGGTGGTATAGGCCCAGTAGGATGTCCTCAGGTTTTCCGCCAGACCCATTGCGGCGACATTCGCGAAGTACACCGGCAGCACCGCGGCGCTGATGGTGGTTGAAAATGATGAGTTGGCCCAGTCGTACATCATCCAGGACCGGATCGCCCGTTTGTGCTGTACCTCTTCCGCCATATATTCCTGCCTGTAATACGAGAGTGTATCCACCGAATGGATGGAATTATTATACATCTTTGCGCGCTATGACCCTCGTTGTCGCGTGAAGGTCAGAAAGATGTTATTTATTGTTTTGAGCAGCGAGGCTGCTCAAAACAATAAATAAGCCCCCCTTATTCCTTAATACCGAAACTGATAGAACGTATAATCTAACTTGCGCGTATCTGGTATAATACACGTTTGCCCGTTCGTTCTATTTTCGGGTGGGATACACAAACCGCATGCTCGCTGCCAGTGCAGGCTGATGGAAGGTAGCTTATGTCTCAAAATGTCATCCGCGTCGTAGGCGCGCGCGAACACAACTTGAAAAATATTACCGTGGAAATCCCGCGCGACCAGTTTGTGGTGATCACCGGGTTGTCGGGTTCGGGGAAATCCTCGCTGGCGTTTGATACGATCTTCGCCGAAGGCCAGCGCCGTTATGTCGAATCGCTTTCGTCCTATGCGCGCCAGTTTCTGGGCCAGATGGATAAACCCGATGTGGATTACATCGACGGCCTCTCTCCGGCGGTTTCGATTGACCAGAAGGCCACCTCGCACAACCCGCGTTCGACCGTGGGAACCGTGACCGAGGTGTACGACTACATGCGCCTGCTGTTCGCGCGCGTGGGTATTCC
>CALDSL010000166.1 GCA_937920255.1 uncultured Anaerolineaceae bacterium
AAATGCCCTACCAGTTCCCCGGCAGCCTGAGCGAAGACCAATACTGGCAGCTCACAGCCTATTTGCTGGAGAAAAACGGTTTCACGGTCCCGGCCCGTCTGGATGCGAACAGCGCCGCCGCCTTCTCGCTCACCGCCCCGACGCCTGAAGAACCCGCTGCCCCATTCTGGCTGTGGATCACCGGCGCCGTGGCCTTCGCGGCGGTTGCGGCAGTCGCGGTTGTGATAAGGCGTAAGACGCAGTAACGCGATATATGGGGTGCGGGTGGGTGTGGGTAGGGGGCGCCTACTCGAAGAGTACCCTGCGGGTAGGCGCCCCCTACCCACACCCACCCACCACCTCCTCGGCTTTCCAAACCGGGTCATTTTCTGGTTTATAATAAGCCGCATACTATTACAAGGAGCCTTTATGCCTCGCAGGAATCTCATCCTCGCCGGGTTCTTCCTGGTCTTTTTCTCTTTAGTGGTTACCGCATGCCAGACGACGCCTCCCGTAACCCCTACCCTCGAACCTACCCTGGCCGCGCCGACGGCCGTGCCGCCTACCCCCGAGCCCACCGTGCCGCCCGAGCGCACCCTGGTGGTCTGCCTGGGCCAGGAGCCCGCCACGCTGTACCTGTATGGCAGCGCCTCGCGCAGCATGTGGAGCGTGCTCGAGGCCGTGTATGACGGCCCGTTCGACACGCGCGAATGGAGCGCCCAGCCGGTGATCCTGGAGAAAATGCCCTCGCTGGCCGATGGCGACGTGCAGATCGCCCCGGTCACTGTGCGCGCCGGCGATGAGGTGGTGGATGCCGCCGGCAACCTGGCCACCCTCTCGCAGGGCACGCAGGTGCTGCCCGCCGGCTGCTCCAGCCTGGATTGCGCCGTCAGCTACGATGGCGCCAGCGAGATCAGCCTCGACCAGATGCAGGTCACGTTCCGCATCAAGCCCGGCGTGCAGTGGTCGGACGGCGCGCCCGTCACCGCCGCCGATTCGGTCTTTTCGTACACCATCGCTGCCAGCGCCGATACCCCGGTCTCCAAGCGCCTGATCGACCGCACCGCCAGCTACACCGCGCAGGATGACAGCACCGTGGTGTGGACCGGCAAACCCGGTTTCCGCTATGGCCGCTACTACACCAACTTCTGGCTGCCGCTGCCGCAGCACCAGCTTGGCAGCATCAGCGCCGCCGACTTGCTCACCAACGCCGACGCGGCGCAGAACCCGCTGGGCTGGGGTCCCTACACCGTGCAGGAGTGGACGCGCGGCGACCATATCACCCTGCGTAAGAATCCCAATTACTTCCGCGCCGGCGAAGGCCTGCCCAAGTTCGATAATTTGGTGTTCCGTTTTTATGAAGAAGGTGGCGACGCCGCCCTGGCCGCGCTGCAAAACGGCGAGTGCGACATCGCTGACCAGAGCACCTTTGTGGGCGATTACCTGGAAACCGTGCTGGATATGCAGAACGCCGGCACGCTCAAGGCCGGCATCGTCGAGAGTGGCGAGTGGGAGCACATCGAGCTGGCCGTGCGCCCGACGGTGTATGACAACCCCAACAACCTGCCGCTGGAGCGCCGCCCCAACTTCTTTGGCGACGTGCGCGTGCGCCAGGCCTTTGCCTACTGCATGGACCGCCAGGGCGCGGTCAATAAATTCCTGTTCGGCCAGGCGAAGGTTCCGGATGGTTTCCTGCCGGCCGGCCACCCCCTCCTGCAGGCAGACGGCATGAACCAGTACCCCTACGACCCGAACCAGGGCGCGGCGCTGCTGGAATCGGCCGGCTGGGTGGATGACGACCAGAACCCGGCCACCCCACGCGTGGCCTACGGCGCATTCCAGGTGCCCGACGGATCTCGACTGGAGGTCAACTATCTGACCACCCAGGCCAACCTGCGCGTGGATATCGCCAACTTCCTGATCGAATCGATGGCCGCGTGCGGCATTCAGGCCAGTCTGCAGTCACTCACCCCTGACGAGCTGTACGCGCCCGGACCACAGGGGCCGCTGTTTGGCCGCAACTTTGATATGGCGCACTTCTCCTGGCAGGCCGACCCCCAATCGCCCTGCACGCTGTACGAAAGCAGCCAGATCCCCGGCGAGAGCAATTACTGGGTAGGCGCCAATGTTTCCGGTTACGCCAACCCTGCGTTTGACTCGCTGTGCCGCCCGGCGCGCGTGCTGCTACCCGGAGAGCCCGGCTACGCCGAACAGAACGCCGAAGTCCAGCGCCTGTTCTCGCGGGAGCTGCCCGCCATCCCGCTGCACTTTCAGTTGAAGGTCGGCGTCACCCGCCCGGATGTCTGCGGCTTCGAAATGGACGCCAGCGCCCGCAGCGACCTGTGGAACCTGGAGCAGTTCGACAGCGGCGAGGGTTGTCCGTAGACAAGACAGGATCGAACCGCGAAGAACGCAAAGAACGCGAAGGATATTTTTCGGTATCCTTCGCGTTCTTTGCGTTCTTCGCGGTTCGATATTTTCCTTACGCTTACGGAACCACTTCTCCACACAACAGAGCGTCGTTGACCGTTTCTCCCGCCTCGCCGGGACTGGGCAGCGCGTCCCACAGCTTGCACAGCATCACGCGGTACTGCGCGTCGGTGGCGTAGGCCTGCAGGGTCAGGTCTGCGGCCAGGTCCTGGCGGCCGCTACGCGCCAGCCCTTCGATCATCGGCATCCACTCGTACGGCGAATTAGAACCGTGCTGGTCTGGCGAATATCCCTGCGCCAGGGCTTCTTCGGCCAGCGCGGCTGCGGCGGCCCAATCTTCCTGCTGGCGCGCCAGGTCGGCTTTCTCAAAGGCATAGCACCAGCCGCTGTGCTCCGGCTCGGGGCCGAGAATATCCGTGGGCGGGTAACCCGGCCGGGCGGCCTGCGGATCAATGCGATCCAGGTTGGAGATGGGCAGAAACCCCTTTACCAGCTCGGGCAGGTACGGGTGGTCCACATCGCGCGCGTTCAGTACCCACAGGCAGTTGGAGATATTGGGGTTTTTGTATAGCAGCAGCGTGTCTGGGGTCTGGCCTTCATAGTGCAGCGTGCGGAAGGTGGTGTTCATGCTGATATTGAGCGTATCGGGCGCCTGGTTGTAGCGCGGGCGCAGGGTGTACATCCAGTAATCCAGGCTGCCGGATTGGTCGCCCTGCGGATACATCAAGTTGAGCGCGGCTGAGATGGAGAACAACCCCTGGTTGGGGAAGGGCTCTTCCTCCATGTAAAGGGCGGTGGGCGTTTTCAACCCCGGGGCGCGCCACGAAAGTTCCCAGAAAAACCGCTGTTCGTTGGTCCAGATCCAGCGATAATCATCCGCGACCTTCAGATGGCCCGAAATGGCAAACGCGATGGCGATCCCCACCACCAGTGCGTACTGGAAACGTTTTTGGACTAGCCAATCCACCGCCACGGCGAACAGCACCCCCGCGCCAAACATGGCAGGCATGGCATAGCGGTCGGAATGGAAATCGAACACCACCTGCCGTCCGGTGATCCAGGCCGGCACCGGCCCCAGCAGCAGGGCGGCCAGCCCAAAGATCAGCGCCTGGCGCAGCCAGCGCCGATCGGTGTCATCGTTTTCGACGTGCCCCGCGCCGCGGTTGTTTTTGGCATACTGGTAGAGAAACCAGCCGGCTGCCGCGCCGCCGATCAGGCTGACCAGATAGATGAGCTTCTCGGTGCGCGTCATATCTATGATATTCAGGGCGAGCAACCGCTGCCACGCGTTGCCGAGGATCTCAACCACATCGGCCAGCACCACCCACAACAACTGGCGCAGGGTGGCCGCCGGGGCTTCGAGGAAGTTGTACAGTGTTTCGGCGCGGTACGGGTCGGCGTCCGGCAGGCGGATGAAAAACAGCCGCCAGGCGGTAAAGGCCAGCGTCAGCAGCAGGTATGGCAGCCAGGCCATAAACACCGCGCGCAGGGTTTCGCGCGCGCGCGGCAGCGGCGCGCCGGGAACCGGCTGGCGCAGCATAAAATACAGCCCCAACGGGCGCAGCAGTTCCAGCGGCACAAAGTATTCTGTCACCGAAAGCTGGGCCAGCATGGCCAGCAGCGATCCGCCCGTGCGTAGCAAGTAGCCGCGCCGGGTGCGCGCGCGCTGCGCGCTGAGCATCAGCCCGAAGGACAGAAAGAACAGCGCGTACTGCAGCCACTGCTGGTGAAAGGTGACCGCCGCCGGCTGGCTGACAAACACCGGGTGCACCAGAAAAATCAGCGCGGCGGTCAGGTTCTGGCGGCGGGCTCGCGACCAGATCAGGTTCAGGCACCACCACGCCTCCCAGGCGCTGAGCCAGCGCAGCAGCAGGGTGAAGATATGCCAGGGCAGGGGCGTGGTTCCCAGCAGCGGGGTGAAGAGCATGTGCGTCCAGGACGAGAGCGGGCGGTCTTCGGCGTAGTACTGCACGTAATCTTGCAGTCCCCACAGCCGTGCGACCAGGATTTTGGCCCAGTCGTCCCAGTAAAACCCCAGCCAGGGCAGCAGCAGTCCAAAGCCCAGGATGGAGATGGCAAGCAAGAGAACCGGTACATACCGGTCAGAAAATACAGCGGGGAATTTTTTCATAGCGCGAGAATCTCTCAAGATGTTCACTGGAATGCAATTGCCTACATTATATTCCGTTTTGCACGACTCTCGTGAAACCACCCAGGGCGTCTACAGCAGCCCTGGGTGACAAACTTGATGTCATATACGCGTAAGCACGGATAAACAACTTTCATCACGTTAGTAAGTTAAACTTTCACGCCATTCCCATGACAATACTCACTTGCATTTCCCATGTTACTCTTTCTTGACTTTACAATTGCTTTCATGCTATATTTCTAGTACCTTTATCCCAATTAATTGAATAGATCGGCAGCGCTTTGGAAGTATTGAAGGGAGGTGATACGGAAAAGGATACTGCTCTTCGCAACCGTAATTCGTTTTGATTCCCCCTTATTTTGTACGTCCCTACGGAGGAGAATACGATGTTGCAGAAAAAGATCACGACAGTCGTTGGGTTGATTGTGCTGGTCAGCATGATTCTGGCAGCCTGCACCCCCACGACGGTAGTTCAGACCGTCGTTGTCACCGAAATTGTCGAAGGCCAGACAGTTGAACGCGTCGTCACGGCCACACCCATTCCTGCCACCGCCGTACCGCCGACGCCTGTACCGGAGGCCGCGGACACCATTGTGCTTGCGTTGCAGCAGGAACCGGACACGCTCCATCCCTTAATCGGCTCGATGATGGCGCGCACCATCGTCAACAGCGCCTGGCTGTTGGGCTGCATGGGCCAGGATGAAACCGCTACCTGGATCCCGCTGGGCTGCGAAAGCGTGCCGAATGTTGACAACGGCGGCGCCGTATTTGTTGGCGAAGGCGCCGATCGCCATATGGAAGTCACCTACAAGATCCGCGATGATTGGCGCTGGACGGACGGCACCCCGGTAACTTCGAAGGATGCCATCTACGGCTGGAAGCTGATCATGGATCCCGAAATGGAAGTTGCCGCTCGCACCGCGACCGAAAAAATCTACGACATGGTCGAGGTCGACGACAAAACCTTCACTACCCTCTTCATGAGCGAAGCCCAGGCCAAGGCCGCTGCTGAAGGCACCCTGGAAGGCAATATCGACTTTGCCGCATTCCAGGCCGATTACGCCGAATCCGGCTACGCCAACCAGGTTGGCGCTGTGGTCGACCCGGTCTACTGGGCCGTGGGCGTTCCCGGTGGGTTCCTGCCTTCGCACGTCATCGGCGATGTCCCCGCCGCCGAACAGGCCGCCATTGACTGGACCACCGTTCCCGGCGACGGACCGTTCTATCTCTCCGAGTGGATCCCCGGCCAGGAAATGACCCTGCTCAAGTCTGACCAGCCCTTCCCGCTGGGCGAGCCCGCGATCAACACCATCATCTTCCGTTTCTATGCGGAAACCGCCGCCGTCATCTCCGCCCTGCAGAGCGGTGAGGTGGATGTGGTCACCGGCACCGGCGGCCTCACCGTTGCCAACGCCCCCGACCTGGATAAGATCGAAGCCGCTGGCGCCTACAAGGTGCTGTACGAGCCTGGCTACCAGTGGGAGCATATTGACCTGAACACCACCAAGTTCCCGCTGGACGATGTGCTCGTGCGCAAGGCCCTGTACCACGCTCTTGACCGCCAGGCCATCGTCGACAAGCTGTACTTTGGCAAGCAGAGCACCACCGATCTGCCCATTCCAAAGGGCCTGTCTTGGGGCTGGACCGATGATTATGTGAAGTACGAGTACGATCCCGAGAAGGCTAAGGCGCTGCTGGCGGAAGCCGGCTGGGACTGCGCTGCACTGCCCTGCACCAAGGACGGCAAGAACCTGGAAATCACCCTCATGACCACTGACCGCGCTGACCGCCAGGCCCTGGCCCAGGTGGTGCAGTCGCAGTGGAAGGCGGTCAATGTGGGCGTCAACATCCAGTTCCTGTACGGTCGCGGTCTGTTCGCCACCGCCGATGCCGGCGGCCCGCTCAGCTCACGCACCTTTGATGCCGCCATCTACACCTGGATTACCGGCGACGATCCCGGCCACCTTGGCCTGTATGACTGCGCCTCCATCCCGAACGAAGAGAACAACTTCGCCGGCCAGAACTACACTGGCTACTGCGATCCCGAAGCCGACAAGCTGCTCTCGGCCAACGAGACCGATCCTGAGATCAGCCTCTCCATCGAAAAGCGCAAGCCCGTTCTGCAGCAGTTCTACACGCTGTGGACCGACGCTGTGCCGGTGATCCCGCTGTTCTCGAACACCCGCGTGTACGTGGTTCGCGCTGGCCTGCAGAACTTCAAGGCCGGCCCGACCCAGTACGCGGCGGATGCCTGGAACTCCTGGGAGTGGGTGCTGGAGAAGTAATTCTCCTGTAACCGCTGTTTGTTGAATCTTGTGGGGGGCGCCCCGCGCCCCCCACATTCTTCTTCAAAACGATTTTGTTGGGTAGATTCCGGCAAAAGTCTTTGCCGGATATGATCATTCATTATTCCAGTGCTGTTTGTGGAGTGCAGGATGACCGATTATATCATTCGCCGCCTTATCCAATCCGCAGTCCTTCTCTTTTTCATCTCCATGCTTTTATACGTGATCTTAAACCTCGTACCAGGCGGGCCGTTTGATATGCTCCGTCTCTCCAACCCGCGCATGACTGGATCGCAACTCGACCGGTTGAACGCCCTGCTCGATCTCGACAAGCCGCTCCTGCCGGGGCAGTACTGCCCGCAGATTGGCGAGATTCAGGAGCCGTGCCGCTTCGACCAAGGTCGCTATCTGCGCTGGCTGGGCAAGGTGGTGCAGGGGGATTGGGGCAAATCGTGGACGATTGCCAATGGAAAACCAGTGCTCGGCCTGATTGGCGGGCGCTTATGGTACACCGTGTTGCTGATGGGTATATCGTTGGTCGTTGCCATTATCATTGCCGTGCCAATCGGCATCTACTCGGCCATCCACCAGTACTCCATCATTGATTATTTTGTCACCGCACTGGCCTTTTTTGGCCAGTCCATGCCCACGTTTTGGACTGGCCTGATGGCAATGGCGATCTTTTCCGTGGCGTTGGGGTGGTTCCCCACCAGCGGCGTGCGCACGGCCGGCAGTGAGGGCGATATTATCGAAGCTCTGGGGCGCGTCCTGTCCTTTGGGCGCTCGCATCCCGAGTTGGCCGGCCAGGAGTGGGCCACCATCGTCGATGGGCTGAAACACCTGGCCCTGCCAGCCGGCGTGCTGGTGTTCTTCAACCTGGCCACCTGGAGCCGCTACACCCGCACCTCCATGCTGGAAGTGCTGCGGCAGGACTACATGCGCACCGCGCGCGCCAAAGGCCTGGCCGAACGCTTTGTGATCCTCAAGCACGGCCTGCGCAATGCCCTTATCCCGCTCATCACCATCCTGGCGTTGCGCATTCCCAGTTTGTTCGGCGGCGCCCTGATCACCGAGACCATTTTCTCGTGGCCCGGGATGGGGCGCATGTTGATCGACTCCATCGCCGGCGTGGACTGGCCGGTGGTGCAGGGCATCCTGGTGATTTCCTCCTTCCTGGTGGTCTTCTCCAACTTCCTCGGCGACCTGGCGTATGCCTGGGTTGACCCGCGCATTCAGTACAGCTAACAGGGGAAAAGAACATGTCATCTGCCCTTACCCCACAAAGCCCATCGCAAGTCCAGGCCGTCGCTCCGGTTGCCGTGCGAAAACTAAAATCCGAAAGCCAGTGGTCGCTGGCATGGCGGCGGCTGCGCCGCCACAAGCTGGCCATGTTTGGCCTGTTTACGCTGATTTTGATTGTCTTTATGAGCATCTCGGCCGACTGGCTGGCGCCCTACCCGTATGACGAGATCGACCTGGGCAAGGCCTACGCGCCGCTCATGTCGCCGGGCGGCGATGGTCTTCCCGCGCACATTCTTGGCACCGACAAGCTCGGGCGGGATATCCTTTCGCGCCTGATGTACGCCGGCCGCATCTCCCTCACCGTGGCGCTCGCGACGACCATTCTGACCATGCTGGTTGGAACCATCATGGGCGCCGTGGCCGGTTCGTTTGGCGGCTGGGTGGATAATATCCTCATGCGCTTCGCCGACTTGATGCTAACCCTGCCGGATCTTCCCATCCTGCTGATCCTTTCCAGCAGTCTGCGCCAGAACCAGGCGCTGACGGAATTTTTGGGCTCGAACGCCAGCGTGATCATTATTATCATCATCCTGGTGGTGTTCGGCTGGATGGGCGTTTCGCGCCTGGTGCGCGGTTCGGTGCTCACCCTGCGCTCGCAGGAGTTCATCCAGGCCACCCAGGCGCTGGGCGGCAGCCGCGCGCGGGTGATCTTCTCGCACCTGGTGCCGAACTCGATCGCGCCGATCATCGTGGCCGCAACGCTGGGCTTTGGCGCGGTGATCATTTCCGAATCGGCGCTGTCGTTCCTGGGTTTTGGCGTCATGCCGCCGGTACCCACCTGGGGCAACATGCTCAATGAAGCACGCAATTCGCCGCTGGAGTATCTGTTCACGCAGGCGCTCTCGCCCGGTTTTATGATCTTTCTGACCGTGCTTTCCATCAACTTCCTGGGCGACGGCTTGCGTGACGCGCTCGACCCGCGCCTGAAACTCTAAGCAGCGAAGGCTTCTATGTCAGTTCCTACCGATCGGGTACGCACAAATCCAATCTTGATGGTGCTGGTGGTGGTGGGATTTCTGGTGTTAATCCCCATTCTGGTCATCGCCATCGCCTCGCAGGATCCGTTCTGGTACGTTAACGGGTTCGATGTGCTGCCGTACCGCGTGGTGGTGTATGCCGGCGGCGAAAGCACCGAGTACATGCAGGGCATGCCTGGTTACGATCAGCTCGCCGAAGGCGTGCGCGCCAGCCTCGACCAGGGCGTGCAGCGCGGTTCGGCCATCGGGCTTTCGCCCGAATCGCTCAGCGACGCCTACCAGAAATACACCAGCGTGGAAGCTTTTTTCCCTGGGCCGGTAAAGCTGCACGCCGCCATCAACACCCACGCGCCCAACCAGATGTTGTTCCTGCTCACCGGCCGCCATTCGGATTACCCGATAGCGTTTATGGGCGTCGACGGCATGTACTATACCAACGGCCCCATCCTGAATACCAATGAGCCGCTGCGCGCGGCGCTGCAGGCGCTTGATTACGATCTAACTCCGGTACAGTGAGATTTAAAAAGAATCCGGCGGATGCGGTTGTCGTTTATTTCATGTATAATCATTCCATCCCCCAATTGAGAAAGCGAGTGAGGATCTGTGGCGAACAATTCTTCCAAACCTCTGCTTGAAGTAAAGGGCCTCAAGACCTATTTCTTTACCGAAGACGGTGTGGTAAAGGCGGTTGACGGCGTCGATTTTGATGTGCTCCCCGGTGAAGTGTTGGGCCTGGTAGGCGAGTCGGGTTGCGGCAAGAGCGTCACCTCGTTCTCGATCATGCGGCTTGTGGGCCCTCCGGGCAGGGTGATCGATGGGCAGATCATGTTCGAAGGCCGCGACCTGCTCAAAATTTCCGAGAGCGAAATGGTGCACATGCGCGGCGACCGCATTTCGATGATCTTCCAGCAGCCGCAGTCCAGCCTGAACCCGGTGTTCAAAGTTGGCGATCAGGTGGCCGAAGTGCTCCAGATACACGAAAGCAAGAACAAGGACACCTCCTGGGAACAGGCAGTGGAACTGCTCAAGCTCGTGGGTATCCCCGATGCTGGTCGTAAGGCGCATGCGTACCCGCACGAGATGTCGGGCGGGCAGGCGCAGCGCGTGATGATCGCCATGGCGCTGGCCCTCAGTCCGCAGTTGCTCATCGCCGACGAGCCGACCACCGCGCTGGATGTGACCATCCAGGCCCAGATTCTCGACCTGATCCGCGATCTGCGCACGCGTTTGGGAACTTCCGTTATTCTGATCACCCACGACCTGGGGGTGATCGCGGAAATGGCCGACCGCGTGGCGGTGATGTACGCCGGCCGCATTGTCGAGCATACGGACGTCAATACCCTGTTCGAAAAACCGATGCACCCCTACACCCAGGGTCTGATTGGTTCCATCCCCGTTCTGGGCGAGGTGCGCGAGGCGCTGGATGTGATCCCCGGTAACGTGCCCAATCTGGTAAACCTGCCGCCGGGCTGCCGCTTTGCGCCGCGCTGCCGCGCGCGCGAGCAGTACGGCCTGGAGATTTGCACCAGGATCGAGCCGGACCTGTTCCCGGTAGGGCAGGCGCATACTGTGCGCTGCTGGCTGTACCAGGATTATGAGAATCACCAGGCGCCGCTCAAGGTCGAATAGGAGAGAGAAACAATGGCAACCACCTTTACCCCTCCGCAAGAAGAGAAACAAATTAAAGATCAGGATCTGATCGAGGTAAAGAACCTAAAAAAGTACTTTCCTGTTCGCGGCGGCATCCTGCAGCGCGTTGTGGCCCAGGTGCAGGCTGTAGATGACGTGTCCTTCAGCATCCGCGAGGGCGAGACCCTCGGCCTGGTGGGCGAATCGGGCTGCGGCAA
>CALDSL010000167.1 GCA_937920255.1 uncultured Anaerolineaceae bacterium
GCGCAAACCTTCCCGGATCAGCCCATAACGATTTATTCACCGCTGGCCGAAGGGGGCGACAGATTGGTCGTGAAACGGGCAGTTGAGCTTTACAACGCCAGGGTGGTCGCCGCGCTTCCGCTGGCAGTCGAGGAGTATCACAAAGATTTTTCGAGCGAAACATCCAAAAAAGAGTTCGACCATCTGCTGGCGACTGCTGATCAGGTGGTACAGCTTCCAACCGAGAACACCCGCGAGCAGGCTTACCTGGCCGCAGGTCTTTATGTCCTTGACCACTGCGATGTGCTGATCGCATTATGGGACGGCCAGAAAGCCCGTGGAAAAGGCGGCGTGGGGGAAATTGTGACGGAAGCGCAGCATAGAGGCCTCTCGATCATTTGGGTGCAGGCGTTGAATGGATTGGCGGCATACGAGGCGAACAGCACCCCCATCATCACGGGAGCGGTGCGAAGGCAGAACATCTAACCAAAAATTCCTTCAGGCACAGGTGCAGGTATCATGACCTCTCAAGCAGAAAATCAGCCCCAATTCGATGTTTTTATCAGTTACGCCAGCGTTGACCGGGACGCAGTGGAGCAACTGGTTGCCCGGCTGGAAAATGACAAGTTCAGCGTGTGGTACGACCAGAGACAGATCAGCCGTGGGCAGGTGACCCTGGGGCAGCTTGCGGACGCGATCGCGGCCTCCGCGCACATGATCGCGTGCCTGAGCGACGCGTACATCGACCGCGAATTCACCAAGTTCGAGCTGGACCTGAACCAGTCCTTTGATCCTTCCAATAAACGCAACCGCACCGTGCCGGTGCTCGTCAAAGCGCTGACGCGCCCGCTGCCCAATCAAATCCTGGCCATCAACCGCGGCGATTTGACCGACGCAGCCCGTTATGAAGAGGAATACCGGCGCATTACCATGAACATCCGCCACGCGCATGAGGTGGCGCCAGAGGATCTGGGCCGCATCAACATTGAAGGGTTGAAGCGCAAACTGGAACTGCCTTTCAAAGACCCGGCCGCGGAACCGATCGTCACCCTGACGCAAATTCGCATCGCGGCGGAAAGCCTGTGCCGCTTCCTCTACAAACAGGAGTTAAAAATGGAACCGGGATCAACCGGTTTCAGCGAGCTGGTCGAGACCGTGATCAAATCCGTCAGGCTGCCGGCTACGGTCCGCACGGCGCTGGAGGCTGTGGAAAACTACGGTCAACTGGCGGTGATGGAAGGTGAAGAAGAGGAAGCCACCATTACCACCGATGCCATTCGGCCAGCGCTGTTGGCGCTGGAGAATTTGAAAAAATGGTTCCTCAAAAAGTATGAGCTGCGCAAGGATGTCGAGCCCATCATACCGCCCGCCGAACCCGTGGAAGTAGTGACAGATGAAGCTGTGCCGGTTATTGTCATCACACCGCCGCCCGTCGTAGAGCCTACCCCACCCGAGCCGGTGGTGATCCCCCAGCCTGTATCCAGCGAGCCATTTCAAGCGCTGGCTTCCTACGCGCTTGAAGCAGAAGACGCCTGGCGGCTGGGCGACAAACTGCTGGCGCATAACCGCGCCACCGGGCGGTTGGAAATCTGGAACGGCAGCGATCTTTGCTGGCGCTCGGATGGGCAGGTTTGGCTGCGCCGCGCCGTGGTCGGCAACGCGGATCAACTGGCGCTCGCCACCTGGAACGGGTGGGTATATGTCTTCCAGGGCGATCACCTGGCCGTTTCCACCCAATTGGACGGCGCGGTTGGCGATATTGCGCCCTACGCGGGTGGCTGGGTCGCGGGAACCTGGCGAACCAGCCTGTGTATTTTGCGGCTGAACGGCGAGCCGCTGGAATCGCTGGCGGATGTGCACGAGGGCGTGGGGTCGATTGCCGCCATCGCCAAAGGCGACTGGTTTGCGATCATCGACCTTCTGGGCGGCATCGGGTTGTACAGCGGCGGGCGAAAGGTTGCCACCGTTCCACCATTCGAGAACCCGGGCGGGATCATGTTCATGGGGCAAAAAATTCTCGCGTTGGACGGCCCACAGCTGGCGACGATCAATTTGCGCGGTGAAATCAGCTCTGTCGAAAACATCGCGGGAAAAGTGGTTTGCCGCCTGGTTCCCAGTGTCGCGCTGGACCGCGGATTTCTCTCGCTGGGAGATATGGATTATCAGTTGATCAGCCCCTCAGGGATGCGCCGGCCGTATTTCCATTTTGACAATCCGAAAAAACTGGTTTCCACCTGCCTGGACCCGGAAAAGTTCCTGTTCCTCGCCGCAGACGGGCGGCTGGACTACTACCTGGGGCGCAGCCTGAAGCAATCCTGGCCGGATGTGTCTACTGCCCACCTGTCGCAGGATGGCCGCTACCTGACGGTCATCCAACCCAACCAGGTGCAGATGTACGAGGATAAAGCATGAGCCAGACAGCCAAACCACGGACGGAACCAAAACCTGAAATCAGCGCGGCTGCGGTGAAGCGCGAAAAAATCCTTGCCGCCATCCAGTCGCTCGAAGAACGGCCCATGCAAGTGGAAACGCTGATCGCCCTGGGTGAGGCGTATTTCCGTCTGGGCACGCTGCCGGATGCCGAATTGGCGGATGCCGCCAAAGCATTGCGCCAGGCGGCGAAGTACGATCCGTATTCCCCCAAGATGCATTTTCACCTGGGGCGCGTGCTATGGCTCAGCGGCGACTTTCCCGGCGCCGTGCGCGCATTTCAGGAAACGCTCAAGCTGGCGCCGCAAAGCCAGCGTACCTACCTGCACCTGGCGCTGGCGCTGATCGAGATGGAAGACGCGGAGAGGGAAATTGGCCGGGCCATCCTGGATGCGCTCTCGCGCGGATCGGACGCCGAACTGCTGGAACAGCGTGGCGTGCTGGACGAGCACATGCGCAACCGGGAAAAAGCGGACGGAAAGCCGCCGGCCTCGCAGCGCCGGAAAAAACGGGAGAACGGCAACGAGAAAAACAACGGTGAATTACGCTGGGCAAGCGCGCGCCTGGTATGGATCGTCGACCAGCTTGCACGGCCCGCGCCAAACATGCGCGCTGTTTCCCGCGTTTTTACCGACCTGGCGGGCAAAAATGGCGGGGGGACCGATGCCGCCATCGTGGCGTTGCTGATGCTCGCCGACGCGGACGCGTGCGGCAGCGTGAAGGCGCTGTGTGCTGAAAACCATCTGCTGGACGCAGACGCGCCCCCGGCCAAAATGTTGGCCAAGGTGCTGAATCTGTTCGAAGTGGAAGACCCGGCGGTGTTCGTTGAGCAGGCCGGGGAGGCCGTGCTGGCGGGCGCTCTCCCGCTGGCGCTGGCAGGTTTCATCCACTATAACCGTTTTGGGCCAAAGAGCCAGTTGAAAGCCCCGGAGGCGGTGCGCCTGCTGGACCGCTATCCCGAGCAAATTCAGCGCGACCCGTTTTTTACCGAGCTGCGGCTGGCCGTGCTCGACGGCTACGCTTACTCGGCCTACACAGCGCGGCGTTATAACAACGCGCACCTGCTGTGGGAATCGGCGCGCGAGCTGGACAGTAACCGCGTCGATGTGGCGCACAACCTGGCGCTGGTATCCACCTATCTGACGTCGGTCGATGATTACCAGCGTGATTGGCAGCGGGCGATCGAACTGCGCTACCAGCTCGCCGCCGCGCTGGAGGATATTGAAAGCTACAGCCAGGACCGCATCGCCATCCATCAAGGCTTTACCCGGCAGAGCATGACCCGCCATTGCGATCCGAGCGCGCCCGTTTCGACCCAGGACGATGCCTACCCCAAATTCATCGCCGACCGTACCAGCATCGCCACCTGGTTGGAGGAGTGGGACCTGTATTACATCAACAGCCGGCTGCAGTTCCGTTCGCCGGTGCACCGGCTGGGCGTAGCCCGCGACGCATCGCCGGAAGAGATCGAAGAGGCCCGGGCTGCGCTGGGGAAAATGATCGACGCCAGCCTGCATGCAAAACCCTGGGCGGGGATCAAAGTGTTTTGCGAGCTGGCCAACGAGCGCGTGAAACAGGCCGCCGAACTGGCGCTGGATGACCTGGAACGCGGCCGCGACCCGTACTACAACGCGGAGAAGAGCCAGGCGGAATCCCTGGCAAACGAAGTGCTGGAGCGCTCGATCACGCTGATCAAGATGTTGCAGTATTTTCTCAAGGAGTTACAGGAAGGCAGGAGCCTGACGGGCAGCGAGATGCGCCTGGCGGCTGATATGGTGCGCAGCTATATGCTCTTCCCACGCGATTTTTTGCACAAGCTCCAGCTTTCCAAGGGCATCACCGACGAGGAACACCGGCTGGACGAAGTGGTGTTGAACTATATCACCAACATCCTGCTGGCCGGCAGCGACCAGGAAGAATCGGAAAGCGCATCGAAGGAGCGCATGAACGCCTTCGAGAGCCTATCGCCCTATCTGCCGGATACGCCTCAAATTCAGGTGGCGCGCATCCGCATGCTCTCGGCGGCCAAAGAGTATCGCAAGGCCTACGATCTTTCGGTAAAGACGATTCTACGGATCAATGCGATGGAGCAATCCGCGCCGGAAGACGGTGCGGAAAAAGAAGGCGAGGAGACGCCCGAAAACCTGAAAGCGCTCAAAGAAAATCTGATCAGCAGCCTGGACCACTTCGCGGTCTCATCCATGAACAAGGACGATGCCGCGCTGGTACGCAATGGGGCGCGCACGATGGAAGACGTCCAGCGGCTGGTCAAAGCACTGCGCAAAGCCCTGATCGATTTTCCGCGCGCCGAGCAAATTATATTGGCGCTGGCGATGAATCTTTCGCATCTGGGCGAGGACGGCATCAAAGAAGCGATGGCGTTGCTGGAGAAAGCCAGCGAACAGGCGCTCACCGAAAAATCGCGCCTGGAAATGGTCAAAATGCTGGGCAATCTGCGCACCGAGCAGAAAAAAGCCGGCCCGCGCGCCGAAGCCATCCGTCTGGTGAAGGGAGCGGTCGATTCGGTGCAAAAACTGCAGAGCAACGCCGCCGGCGTGCAAAGCCAGGATGATATTCGCGCTATATTGGAACAGGCCATCGCTGATGTTGAGCGCGGGATTGAACTGGCCGAGGAGATTGGTGACAACGATCTCAAGAAGCAGGCGGAGGGCGTGTTGAGCCAGATGCGCACCGCCCTGTCGAATTTCAACCGGCGCAGGTGAGGCAACCATGTTTATCATCGATTTAGGCACACCATCACATTACACCACGTTGGGAATCCTACCCAATGCGACCGTCATGGAAATTGGAGAGGCGCGCAGTAAGCTGCAGACCTCGATCAAGAATAAGTTGAAGACGGTGCAGGACGAAAAAGAGAAGACCGAGTTGGAAGACCAGCTCAAAGCCGTAAACGCGGCCGGCGAAGTGCTTTCGCGCCCCGAGAAACGCAAAGAGTACGACCGGCTGAACCGCCACCTGCAGTTCTTTATGGTTCGCCCTGCGGCCGCGCCGGTATTCACCAGTAAACTGGAACGGCTGTTTCTCTTGCACCGGGCGCTGCGTGAGGATCTTACCAAAATGGGTTGCCCAATCCAACCGTTGAGCGACCTGGACCATGATGATTTTTCTACGGATGAAACACCCAACCGGCTGCTCGACAACCTGCTGAGCGCTTGATGGACGCAGTGACGACATTGTTTGCAAGGAGGACGGATTGACGAAAGACAAATTGGAACACTTAGCCGGCCTGGTGGAAGAGATGGTCCAGGACAATACATCGCTATTTGACGTTCTCAACCGTGTTCGCGCCGAGCAGGAACAGACGCGCGCCAGCCTGATGCAGGAGATTGGCCTGCTGCGCGATGCCTTCGACGGCGCCGCCAGCTTTCGCGTGCTGCGCGAAATGTGCCGCGAATTAAACCCCACCCTGGCCGCCATGCAGGCGCTGATCGACCAGGGGGATTTTTCCGATCCGGAGATCATCCGCGGGCACGTCACCAGCCTGGTCATCTCGCTGAACGCCATCTTGCAGCGCATGGGCGCGGAAAAGATCCGCATCAACCTGGGGGTGGATGCGTTTGACCCGAATCTTCACCTGTGCGTGCGCCTGCTGCAGCCGGCTGAATCGCCGTTCCCACTGGCCCCGGCGCGGACGGTGGTGCGAATCATTGAAGATGGATATACCGCCGCGGGGAAGGTCATCATCCCCGCCAAGGTTGAGGTGCAAACCGGCGTCCAGCCGGCGATTTCAATCGAGCAGGGAGGTTTTGATGGGACGCTATCATAAAGTAATTGGCATCGATCTTGGCACGACGTATTCCGCCGTGTCGATCTGGGATTCCGAAAAGGGCGAAAAAGGCGAGATCATCGTCATTCAGAACCCGATCAGCCAATCTTCCACGGTGCCGTCCGTGGTCGGGCTGGACCCGGAAGGGAAAGTCATCGTGGGCACCCAGGCGCAGAACAACCTGGTGATGGACCCCACCAACACGGTCATCGAAATCAAGCGCCTGATGGGTACGTACCGGCGCGAGCCGAACGCGGCGACCAACGATCCGGGCGAACCGACCACCGTCCGTTTCCGCAACCGGGATTACAAGCCGCAGGAAATTTCAGCCTTCATATTGATGGAACTCAAGCGCATGGCCGAGCATTTCATCGGCGAGCCGATCCATGACGCGGTGATCACCGTTCCGGCGTACTTCAAAGAGCCGCAAAAAGGAGCGACCGCGGATGCGGCCGCCATGGCGCACCTGAACTTGCGCCGCCTGCTGAACGAACCTACCGCGGCTTCGGTGTGTTTTGGGGTGGATAACGTAACCGACGACAAGCGCCACATCTACGCGGTCTACGATCTGGGCGGTGGCACGTTCGACGTTTCCATTGTCGCGGTAACCAAAAATCCCGGGGATTTGGGCACATCGGTGGATGTGATCGGCACGGGCGGGGATCCAAAGCTGGGCGGCGGCGACTTTGATGACCGCATCACCGGCTACGCCTTGCAGCAGATCCAGGCCAAACACAACGTGGACTTGAGCCAGGACCCGGCCATCTGGTCGCGAATCAAACGTGAGGCGGAGATGCGCAAGCGCGAGCTTTCCAGCTCCACCGCCACGATGTTGAACCTGCCGTATCTCACCCCGCAGATCAGCGTGAACATTCCGCTGACCCGCGCCACGTTCGAACAACTGATTTCCGACTTGCTGCAAAAATCGCTCGACTGCCTGGATGAGGCGATTGAATCGGCCTATCAAGCCAATGGAGTCACGCGCGACATGATCGAGCAGGTGCTGCTGGTGGGCGGTTCCACCCGCGTGGCCTGCATCCGCAAGATGCTGGCCGACCACCTGGACATGGAAATTGAGGATGTGCGCGCGGATATCAACCCGGATGAGGTGGTCTCGCGTGGGGCGGCCATCGTGGCAAAAGACTTCGCCCCGATGGATGCGTTCGAAGGCCAGGAAATTCCGATCGACATGAGCGAGCAGCCGGGAGGGGAGCCCGGGGCTGCCACCGCGGCGCCGGCGCAGGGGATCGTACTGAACGACGTCACCAGCCATACGCTTGGCATCCTGGTCAATGAGAGTGATTTCTTCCCGCTGATCCCCAAAGACTCGCAGATCCCGGCCAGCACAAAGCAAGGCGGGTTCACCAACGGCGGCCTGTCACACGAGATCGACTGCATGATCTTCCAGGGCGAGGATCAGATCGCGTTCAATAATACCCTGATCGGCAAGCTGCCCATCCTCCTGCCGGAGGCCAAAGAGCGCGGGTTCTATAAGTTTGAGGTAACCTTCAGCCTGGATAACAACGGCCTGTTGAGCGTCACCGTCCTGTGCCTGAACAACAACCAGACCTGGGATACCAAGGTACAGTGCAACGTGCGCGCCAGCAAGGCGGAGATTGAAAAGAGCGCGCAGGATTTGCAGGCGGCAATGGCGGGCAGCCCGCAGGGCAGCGCGGCAGTGGAAGAGCCGGTTCAGCCGGTGGGCGTGATGCCCAAACCGCCCATGCCGACCCCGCCCCCCATGCCGCGGCCGCAGCCCCAGGCATACACGCCGCCCCCGCCACAAGCGCAGCCAGTGCAACCCGTGCCGCAGGCGGTCAGCGCGCCGGCGCAGCCGGCTGCGCCGGTTCCCACCCCGCAGCCTGCGCAACCCGCGCCGGCCGGGGCAATCCCACCGCCGCCTGCGGAAGTACCCGAAAAATACGCCGGGATGGTGCGGCGCTCGTTCAAGCTGCTCAGCCAGCTTCCGTCCAGCGACCAGAACGGCCAGCGGTTGATGCGGGCATACATCGCCTTCTTGAAAGACCTGGAAGGCAACGACCCGGATATTGAGGACGACTTCGAAGATCTTTCCGAGCTGTACTACCGCTGCAAATAGTGTTCGATCTGGTTGGTGGGGCGCCAACAACGCCCCACCAACCAGCCCTCTTGGTACCGGATGGCGATAACAGGTTCCCATGAATGATTTTGATCGTATTGTTTTCGAAGCGCCGTTGGGCGTAACAGAACGGGGCGCGCTGTGGCAGGCAAGCCGCGTCAAACCCGGGGACCGTATTATCCGCAGAATGGATCCCCGCTACTGCGATGCGCCGTTCCTGCAGGCGCTGGCCATGCTGCGAGCCCATCCGCTGCGCCAGGTTGTGCCAATCGTTGGCGAAGGCTGGATTGAAGATACCTACTGCCTGGAGTATGCCCTGCCGGACCAATGGCAGTTGCTAAAGAACTACCAGGCCAGCCTGCACTGGCGGCAGCGGCTCTACACCGTGTACCAGGTGATCGAGGCGATCCAGGAATGGATGAAAAGCCCAGTCCACCCGCTGGGCCTGCATCTTTCCAGCCTGGTGATGGTGGCGCAGGGTGACGTCGCGGCGCCGTGGCTGCTGGCATGCCCGCCCATGGCGTGCACATCCCCGTTGGACTATTGGGATGTGGACGCCGGCGTGCTGGCGTGCCTTCCCCCGGAACAGTTGCGCGGGGTGTATTCCGATTCCCGCCTGCAGGATGGGTACGCCCTGGGCGCGCTGGCAGCCCTGGCGCTGGGCGAGAGCGGCGGCGTAGGCAATGGTCTCACCCGCGAAGAAATGATCGAAAACCACGTCCGCGGGCGCATGGCGCCGGCCCCGGCGCTGGAAGGCGGGCAGGTGGAAGCCTTTTTGCAGGATTACCCCCCACTCCAGGAGCTGGCTGGGTGTATCCGGCGCTATATCCTGCCATCGCCGTCTTCGCGGCCGATCAACCTGCAAGAACTGCGTGGAGGCATCATCGAGGCGCTCAACAAAACCGAGGCGGTGGAACTGGCGAAAGCGCAGTTGGAACGCGATTCTGATATCGAACTGGTGTTTGAGACGCTGGATTGGGGCATCCGAACGGGAAGCGATTCAGTACAGGCGCGGTCCTTCGCCGCCGACCTGGCCATGCTCGCCGGTGATTTGGACCGGGCGATTGAGCATATGGACCACGCCGCGCTGCTCGCGCCGGGCAGCCTTGATATCCGCCGCAAGTGTTGCGACTTGCGCCTGGTGCGCATGTTCGCCTCGCCCGAAACGCCAGCCGGGCAGCCCGACCCGGAAGGCGACATCCTACTAGGGGAACTGGAATGGCTCCTCGGCGCGACCTTCGATCAGGCCGGGCAGCGCGAGCTGGTGGTGAAGACCGCCCAGGTTTACCTGCACCGGCAGGACCTGGCCCGGGCGGCCAATATGCTTTACCTGGCAGTGGAACAGGGTCCTTCTGACCTGAACGCGTTATATCTGTACGCCGGTTGCCTTTCAAAAATGGGCGCGACAGACTCCGCCAGGCAAGCGGCAGCGATCGCACACGACCGCATCGACAAGATGGTAAAGAGCGAGATGCTCGCCGAAAGGAAGGGCCACGAATGGCACGAAAAGTTCAAAAACTTCTAATCGTTTCCGTGCTGGTGATCGTGCTCGGCTTGCCAGCCGTGGTCTGGGGGCAGGCTGCCGTCGAGCAGATGGTGACGCTGGCGCTGGCCAGCGGAGAAGCGCTCCCGGCCGGCAGTTATACCGTCACGGTCAACCTGCCGGACGGCAGCCAGGTCGAAGGCCAGATCCAGGTGGCTGGGGATGCCGGCGCGGTCACGCAGCCTGGCGCAGCCCAACCCGAGCCAACCGCGCCGGCCGCGGAGCAGCCCGCAGCGGCAGCCGAGCCCGCGGCCGCCGGTCAGACGCCGGCCGAAACAGGCTTTCCGCTGCCGCTGGTGTTGGGGCTGGTGGGCGGCGTGGTCGCGCTGATCGCGGCGGGCCTGTTCGTCTACTTTAAGGTCATTTCACCCAAACGCCAGCTCGACCCGTACCAGAAGGCGCTGCAACTGCTGCGTGACAAGGAATACGCGGCCGCGCTGCCCGAACTCACCCGCGTGGAAGGCAAGCTGCCGGACGAACTCCGATCCGAATGCCGCTTCTTTATTGCCTTCACCCGCCAGCGGCTCAACAAGCTCGACCAGGCGGTGAATGACCTGGAAACGCTGCTGGAAGAAGACCCGCGCAACGTGGATGTAGCTTATCTGCTGGCGTATATCTATCTCCAGAAGGACGATCTTCGCAAGGCCGAAGCCGTGCTGGAGAAGATGGAGAAGGATAACCAGCTTGGTTATCGTGACGCCCAAAAGCTGCTGGGCATCGTGAAATTCCGGCGCGCCTATATCGAGTTGAAGGAAGGCCGGGTGGATGCAGCTCAGGACCTGTTTGACAAGGTGAAACAACTTGGCGACTTTGCGTCACAGATCCCCGGTGATTTGCGTGACCGCAACCTGCTGTTGGGAACCAAAGCCCTCTTCGATCACAATACCCAGGAAGCGCGCACCCTGTTCAACCGTTTGATCAGTGATCTGGGCGCGGATGGAGCCAAATCCAACCCGGCGCTGCTGGCAAGCGCCAAGGTGGGCCTGGCGCTGGCGGATTGGATCGACAACAAGGATTGCAAGGATGTTGAAGAGCAACTGGTGGAGGCCGCCCGGCTGATGGACCCGCGCGGAAAACTGCACCAGGCCTGGCGGTCCAGTGTGGAAGCATCCGGCGGCCTCGCGGACCAGTTGGAGGCGCTGGATGGCGAGGGCGAGCCGGCCGTGGAGTCACCATCCCAGGTGGAGAAAAGCCACCAGCGCATGCTGCGCGATATTCACTTCCTGCGTGGCATGAACCATTTGCGCGAATGGGCGCACATGGACGGCAAAGAGGCGTACGATCAGATCGAGCAGCGGTTGAAGACGGTGCTTGAGACAATCGCCTGCGCCCGCGAACTGGACGCCAAGTTCAGCGATGTGTACCTGGTAGCCGGCTTACTACTGTATTACCTGCACAAGCAAGGCCAGCCCGAGCGCGGCCAGGGGATTGACCTTTTGCAGGAAGCCCAGCGGTTGGGGATGCGCGAACCTACCGCGCTCGAGATCATCAACCACCGCGAAAAGGCGCGCCAGGCAAACAAGGGCGCCATCGACAGCTATCTGCAGATGCTGGACAAATACATCAACGATGTGACCGTGCGCAAAGACATCCGCATCCAGTTGATGGAACAGCGCCGGCGCTACCGGCGCGTGCGCACGCCCGAGAAGCGGCCCGATCCGGGCAGCCTGCGCACGGTCGAACCGACCGTGGCGGAAATGCAGCACCGCACCGAGGTCCTGCTGGCCCGGGTGGGGCAGATTCTGAGCGAGCAGCCCAAGTCCGAGACCATCGACCTGGCACAGCTATGCGCACAGATCCAGCAGGGCAGCGAAGCGCTGGTCAAGCAGGCGCAATCGATTGAAACAACCGAAGCCGCGTTGCTCGAAAAAACCGGCAACCGGCTTTTCCGGGATTAGCGGAGGCAAGCATGGCACCCAAAACGAAGAGTAATCAGATTATCCAAATCAAAGACTGTTTGGACCGGCTGGCCCCCATCCAACTGGCGCCGCCGGCGGAGGACAAGCAATCCTCGCTGCACAGCGCGGAACTGCGCAGTTCGGTGCTCAACATTGCCAACCTCGATCACGTGTCGGAAACCGTGCAGGTACAGGAGGCGGTAAAGAACGCGCTTGGCGATATCCCACCGGTGGAATAAGCGGGGAGATAGTCGTTTTTCATCACAGGCACAGGAGGGATCATTATGGCAGACGAGGGGAAATTCCAGGATCGCATTTCCACCGGGAGCGGGAAACTTGTCGTCGATGACACGCCGATTATCAACCGGCAGGCGCTGACAGGCCTTACGACCGAGGGCGCGTTTGATCTGGATAAGCTGGATATCCAGATGAACGCCGATCTCGACCTTTTGGGCGCGGCCGAGAGCGTCAAACCGCAAACGGAAGACGGCCTCAAGATCGACACAGACTTAAACAAGCTGGATGAAGGCATTCGACGCATCCAGGCGCAGCAGGCCAACCAGAAAGTACGCCAGCTGCTGAGCCAGGCCCAAGCGGAAATGGAGCGTAAGAATTACAAGCAGGCCATCAAGCTGCTTGACCAGGCGCTGGCAATCGAGCCGCATTCGGGCGAGCTGCATTTCATGAAAGGCTATGCCTGGATGAGCATGGGCGAATTCGAAAAAGCGCTCGAGTCGCTATACGAGGCCCGAAACTACGCCGGGGGCGAGACGCTGCTGTTCACCTTCGTTCTGCAGGCGATTTGCATGCGGGGCATCACCGAACGCATTGCCAAAAAGGTCAATGAACTGGTCCAGAAAGGCCAGTTGCCCGAAGCCCTGCGTCTGGTAGACAGCGCGCTGATTCAGCAGCCGCGCAATCCGGGGTTGATGTATCACCGCGGCGGCATCCTGATGTTGATGGAACGGCTGCGCGAGGCGGAGGGATACGTCAGCAATGCCATCCGCGTGGTGGGCGCGCAGAACGCCGCCATGCTGGTCGAATTGCTGGACACGATCCATTTCCGCCAGCACGAGGGCGAGCTGGAAGCAGCCCGGCAGGCGCTGCGCCGGGGAGCGCCGTCGGATGCCGTGCGTGTTTTGGAGCGCTTCCGGTCAGAGCTGGAAGGGATTGGCAAATACGACGCGGTATTCGAATATGCCTGCGAACGGGCCGGCGGCAAAGGCTTGATGTCGGTATTCCGCAAACGCGGCAAACCGCTGACCGAACAAAACCGCCAGCAGACGCTGCAGTGGTTGCTGCGGGAAGAACTGGGCGCGGCAGTGATGCTGATTGGAAACAACCAATTCGCCCAGGCGCGCAAATTCCTGCTGCAAGCCTACCGGCTGGATCAGCGCTGCAGCCTGGTCAACTTCCTGGCGGCGCTATCCACCCTGCGCGCCTTCGATGCCGCGCTGGCAGCCAAACAACAGGTTGACTTCCAGCAGGAACTCCAGAACCTGAGCGATGCATCCACGCTGGCCGGTCTGGCCATGTCGGATCCGCAGATGCGCCAGCCGGCCTTCGACCTGCGCAAGACGCTGGATCGCTATGTGGAGCAGATGCGGGAAGTGGAACGCCAGGCCGCGCGCTCGAGGCAGGAAGCCAAGCCGATCAATGACCTTCTCAACGACTTCAACAACACCATGGAGGGGATCCAGAAACACGGGATCGGCTCGCAGCGCGACATTGACAATTACGAGAAGAAGTTCAAGTCCATGCGGGATACGGCCGAAAAGCTGCGCCGCGGCCGCCCGGCCGACCAGGGCGGGGAGCTGCTGGGGAAATTGATCCGCAGCATCGACGACAACCTGAGCCAGTTGGGGCAGGTGCGCAAGCAAGCTGGCGCGAGTGAGATCCTCGGCGCGTGCTACAAAGAATTCAATGATGTCATGTCTTACTACCAGCGCAAACCGATCAGCAATTACAAACAGGCGCAGGAAGCGCGCGGTAAGATCAACGCGATCTACTCCAAACTGCAGGCGGTGAAGAGCGCCGGCCTGGGCGGCGATGCTGGCAAGGCAGTCCAACAACTAGAAGAAGCGCTGTTATCCGTACTGCGGCAGTTGAACGGTTAGAAAAAAACAAAGGCAGAATGACCAAACTGGATATCAACAACATGCTGGTGGGCAATCTGATTGCTCAGATCGCGCCCATCGTCGAACGGGAGACCGGCTGGTCGCTGGACTTGCCGGATCTAAGCTGGCGCGTTCTGCCCAAGAGCCGCGGCTATGAAGAGATCGTCCAGCGACGGCTGCGTAACGCGGGCGTGGCCGTGGAGGAGAACGCCCGTTCGCTGCCGGAGCGGATGCTCGAGGTCGCGCTGGAAGCCAACATCCTGGCGGCATACGAGCCGGGCAGCAATATGTTGTTCGTGGTGCGCGAGAATGTGGATGACAGCAACCTGCAGGGGCTGATGGTGATCCTGGCGCACGAGCTGGTGCACCGCGGGCAGCACGTGCACCACCCCGAGCTGTTCGCGCAGGTCGATGCCACTGTCCGCCTGATGATTGAGCAGTTTTCCAGCCAGGGCCCCGACCCACAGCAGACGCGCGCCTGGCTGGATAGCATCCAATCCACGATGACGCTGATCGAAAGCCATGCCACCTACGTGCAGCAGCGAATCCAGGCGCGCTATTTCCCGGATGCCCAGATTGAACGCCATTTTAATTTCCTCACCATTTTGGGGATGGCGTTCGCAGGCCAGAAGGCGGCGCAGTACACCAGCGGTCTTCCGCTGGTAGCCCAGGCAGCGCAGGATGGGCAGATCGACCAGTTGTTTATGACCGTCAGCCGGGGAGTATAAGGGGCAGTCGGCGAGAGACCATGATGCGGCGTGCGAACCTGATCTGGATTACCCTGGGCGTGCTGTGGGGCGCGGCTCTGGCGTTGGGCGTGGCCGGTTTCGCGCATCACGCGCAGATCCACAACCTGGACGCGGATGCGTGGGACGCCATCTACCAGACGTTCCAACTGATCCCCATGAATTCAGGCGCGGTCGTCCCGCCGATCCCGGTCGAGCTTCAACTGGCGCGCTTTCTCATGCCGCTGCTGACCTGGACCGCGGCGATCCAGGCCGGTTTCAGCTTGTTTCGCAAACAGCTTCAAAACGCGCGGCTGCGGTCGCTGCGCGGTCATATCATCATTTGCGGCCTCAGCAGGAAAGGCTGGCTGCTGGTTCAACGCTTCCGCGAATGCGGCGAGGATGTGGTCGTCATCGAAAAAGATGAAACCAACCCGTGGATCGAACCCTGCCGCGCGCTGGGCGCAATCTTTCTCCAGGGGGATGCAGGGTCGCCCGCGATGCTGCAACATGCCCGGGTCGATACTGCCAGGGGGCTTTTCGCGGTGTGCGATGACGACGGCACCAACGCGGAAATCGCCATCCACGCCCGCGACCTGGTGCTTGCGCGCGGCGGCGGGCCGCTTAACTGCCTGGCGCACATCACCGACCCGCAGTTGTGCAAGCTGATGCGCGAATATGCGGCCGGCCTCGAGGAAACCCCCTTCAACCTGGAACTGTTCAGCCAGTTTGAACGCGGCGCGCGCGAGATGCTGCGCGCGTTTCCCGCCTGGAAAGACAGCGCGGCGGGAGAAAAGCGCCGCGTTCCCCACATCGTGCTGGTGGGCGTCGGCCGCATGGGCGAAGCGCTGGCAGTGGAAGCCGGGCGGACCTGGTGGAACGAAGAATTCCACAAAGCCGGGCAGCGCTTGCAGATCACCCTGATAGACCGGGATGCCGCCAGCCGGCTGGAATCGCTGCTGATCCGTTATCCGTGCTTGTCCAAAGCCTGCGAAATCCAGGCGCTAAGCTGCAACGTGCATTCGCCTGCATTCGAGCGCGCTGATTTTCTGCTGGATGAGCACGGCTGCGTTCGCGCGGATGTCGTCTACATCTGCCTGGATAACGCCGCGCTGGGCCTCAACGCGGGTCTGGTCCTGCACCGCAGGCTGGGCGGCAATCCATCCATCCCGATCGTGATCCGCATGGTGGAAGAAAGCGGGCTGGCGGCACTGCTGGGCGATGCATCCGCGCAGAAGCAATCGCTGGAGCGTTTGAAGACCTCCAGGGGGCTGTACGCTTTTCCGGTATTGGAGAGCACCTGCACGGTTGACCTGCTGCACAGCACGCCGCGTGACGTTCTGGCGCGCGCGGCGCACGAAGAATACCGGCGCGATCAGATGCGGCTGGGTGTAACGGAAAGCGACAATCCATCGCTGGTAGCCTGGGAAGCGCTGCCCGCCGATTTGCAGGCCGCGAACTACCGCTGGATTGACCGCCTGCAATCCCACATAGCCGCCGCCGGTTACAGCATCACACCGCTGGTGGATTGGGACGCGCCCTCGATGAAGCTGCCGGACGAAATTGTGGAGCAGATGGCGCGGGACGAACACCAGTGGTGGCGCGCTGACCGGGAGAGCCAGGGCTGGCGCTATGCCGCCGGGAAAAAAGACGCCGCGGCGCTGACCCATCCCGACCTGGTGGATTGGGAGGTTTTACCAGAGGCGGAACAGGAAAAGAACCGCCTGCTGGTGCGCCAGATCCCCATGTTCCTCGGCCGCGCCGGATTTCAACTGGCAAAGACAGCCGAGACCGCTTAAGCGACGCGGGTGATTAGCGCAAATCAGCCAGCTTACACTTCCACCCCAAGCGCCGTGCGAATGAAATACCCGAGCACGAAACTCAACGTGGCCACCCCCAGGCTGACGCCCGCCATTTCCAAAAAGCGCCTGCGGAACGGAACGTCTCTGGCCACGGAGATGTAATAGTTGAAGGTTGCGATGATCAGGACTGCCGCGGTCAGCGCAACAGCGAGGCATACGTAATAATTGTCAAAAATCAGATAGGGAAGAATTAAGATGATCACGGTGATGATGTAGGCCACACCGGTATAGATGGACGCTTTGAGCGGGTCTTTATCGGTTTCTTCAGAGCGCGTGGAAAGAAACTCCGATGCCGCCATCGAGAGCGCCGCGGCCACGCCGGTGATCATGCCGCTTAAGGCGATCAACTGCGTGTTTTGCAGCGCCAGGGTCAACCCGGCCAGGGCGCCGGTTAATTCCACCAGCGCGTCGTTCAACCCGAGAACAATCGAACCGGCATAGCGCAGGCTTTCCTCGTCCAGCATGGCTATCAGGGCTTCTTCGTGCTCTTCTTCATCGCGGATAAATTCATCAATCTCGTGTATATGTTCCCGCACGAGCCCATAATTGACCTGCGCGCTTTCCTCCCCGCGTTCCATCAACTTGATGCCAAACGTAAAGCCAAAAATGCGGCTGATCCAATAATAAAACCACATGGCAAGCCGGTTCGGCTTTACGTCCTTGTGCGTGTACCTTTTCCACATGTGATAGTGTTTGTATTCGTCGGCGGCAATTTTCTCGAGGATCTTGCTGTTTTCCGGCGATTTGATCGCCCGGGCCAGCCTTGAATAGATGTGGTGCTCTGTGATTTCATTGCGTTGAAAACCCAATAGTTGTTGGTGCAGTTCTGTCTTTTGTTCCATCTTCTCTCATTCCGAATATTGATGATCGGCCAACGCAATTCTGTACGTGTCCAGTACTTCATTCTACATGACAAATAGATAATTAACCCGCAAACGCGTCTCTGAGACGCGTTTGCGGGTTCTACTTTCCGACTATCGGCGGTCGGCGATCACCGTTCTGGCGCAGCGGCTTTTCCTACCCCGCCCAGGCCTGCATCACGTGCGCGTTGAATTGCGCCATCACGGGCAGTTGCGCCACGGGCAGACGCTCGTCAATGCCGTGCGTGCGGTCATCTTCCGGGTGGTCGAAACAATTGGGCTGAAACCGGTACACATTCTGGCAGATGCCTTCATAGTAGCGGGCGTCGGTGGAGCCGGAGATCACCGTTGGGCAGACGGGCACATCCCCGTACAGCTTGCGAATGGCTACCGCCAGAGCGGTGTAGGCAGGTGTATCCAGCGAACCCGGTTTTTTGGAGGGCGCGCTGGTATCCAGCAGGCTGACCTCCACCTGGTCGTCGGCCACCGCCTTCCGAATATAGGCCAGCAGATCCTCCACGGTATTCCCGGGCAGCAGCCGGCAGTTGACCGAAACCGACGCGCTTTCGGGCAAGATATTCAGCTTGTACCCACCGTGTACGATGGTCGGGGCCATCGTGTTGCGGATCATGGCATTGGAAAGCGGCGATTGCGCCAGCACGGCCCTCACCAGCCCGCCCGTCAGCCACAGATTCCCAAATACCAAGCGCAAGGGCCAGGGCAGGTGCGGCAGCAAGGCGCGGATGGTGGGCAGCACAAATTCCAACTGCGCGGGCATGGGGCGGCGTTCGAGGCGCAGCACTGCCCGGCTGAGCCGGCCGATGGCGGTCACCCGCCCGGGTACGGATGCGTGCCCGGCCCGGGCGTGGGCTTTGAGCGTCACATTCGCGAATGATTTCTCCGCCATGGCAATGGTGGCAATCGGGCCGCCATAGCCGGGCGCCACCCCACCCGCCACCGCGCCGCCTTCGTCCAGCAGCGCTTCCAACCGCACCCCGCGTTCCTTGAGCAGCGCGGCAATCGCCCTTGCGCCCTGCCGACCACCGGTCTCCTCATCGTGGCCAAATGCCAGGTATATGGTGCGCCGGGGTTGAAAACCAGCCTGGAGCAGCGTCTCCACCGCTTCCATCAAGGCCACCAGTTGCGATTTCATATCGATTACGCCGCGCCCGTAGATGCAGCCATCCGCGATCGCGCCGGAAAAGGCCGGGTAGGTCCACCCCGCCTCGCCGTCGACGACGGGAACCACATCCTGGTGCGCCAAAAACGCGACTGCCGGCAGTTCCGGCTGCGTGCCCTGCCAGGTGTACAGCAGGCTCAGGCCATTGACGACTTCCCGGCGCAACGCCTGGTGCAGGCGCGGGTACAGGCTCTTCAGCAAGGCGTGCAGTTCAAAGAAGGGTTCTGCCAGGCTGTCTTCATCATACGAAACCGTGCGACAGCGCACCACCTGGCTCAATCGCCCGGCAATCTGCATTTCGGTGGAGATGGATAGCGAACGTTCTTCCTGGGGCATCGAACCCTCCTGCCGCGCTGGGGTTACGCCGGCCGGTAACCCGGCCCGCGCACAAACTGGCCAGGCTTCGCGCCGCTGTGCGCTCCATCCTCGACCACCAGGCTGCCGTTGACCAGCACATACTGCACGCCGGTTGCATACTGGAGCGGTTGGTCGTAGGTAGCGTGATCGCGGATGGCCTGTGGGTCAAAAACCACCACGTCGGCGTGATAGCCGGGTTTCAGCCAGCCGCGCTGGTGATCAATGCCCAGCAGCCGGGCCGGAAGCGATGTCAACCGCCGCACGCCTTCTTCGAGGGGCATCAGTTTCAGGTCGCGGCAGTAGTAACCCAGAAAACGGGCAAAACTGCCGTACGCGCGCGGGTGGGTATGTTTTCCAGAATCGACCGCCGGCGTGCCGACATCCGACCCGATGCACACCCACGGCTGGCGCAAAATTGTCCGTAGATTATCCTCACTGGCGAGGAAGAAAATCGCCTCTGGCGAGGTTTTTTCCGCCAGCAGCAGATGCAGAATCGCCTCCTCCGCGCCGAGACCCTCGCCTGCGGCGATGTCTGCAAGTGTACAGCCGTTGTAACGCGCCAGGAGCGGGTCGTTCAACCCGATAATTTTGACGCCCTGCGCCCCGCCGGAAAGCACATACAGGTTTTCCCATTCATCCTGGTCAGCCGCCATCTCTGCCATAACGCGACGGCGCTGCTGCTCGTCTGCCAGGACTTTTCTGGCTTCCTCCAGGCCTTTGCTTCTCACCCAGGGTGGAAGCACTTCGAAGAGGTCTGTCATTCCCGCCGTGTATGGGTAGACACAGGCGGCAAGGTCGGTCCCATCTGCCTGTGCAAGCGCGATCTGCTCCAGCCCACCGGCCAGCTTCGGCCAGTTTTTCTCACCCTGCACCTTGAAGTGATACAGGATTCCGCGCCCGCCCCGGGTGACCTGGAGAAATTCCGCCAGCCCCGCGTCGAAATTGTTGCCCTCACTGCGAATGTGCGATATGTACGCGCCGCCGTAGCGGAAGACCGCCTGCGCCAGCGCGCGCAGTTCGTGTGTTTGGAAGAACATCCCGGGCACGTAAATCAGCGCCGATCCCACACCCATCGCGCCAGCCAGCATTTCTTCCTCAAGCAGGCGCGTCATTTCGGCCAGTTCCGCCGCGCTGGCCGGGCGGCTGTCCAGGCCAACGGTGTGGTAACGCAGGTTGTTCACGCCCACGTACGAGGCAACGTTGACCGATACGCCCACGTGCTTTTCCAGCAGGGTCAGAAAGTCGGAGAGGCTGGTCCAGGGAATCTCAGGGATGCCGTACAGGCCCTTGATATATTCCTTCATCTCGGGCGAAAGCGGCCCTTCCGACCAGCTTTCGCCAAACACTTCCAGCGTCACGCCCTGCAACACGTCACTGGCGGCGCGTCCATCCGCCAGCAGATCCTGGGCGGCCCAACTGTGCAAATTGATGAACCCGGGCGAGACTGCCAGACCGCCGCAGTCGATCTCGCGCTGCGCTGTTCCATCGATCGCCGCAGCCAGCGCGGCGATCTTTCCATCGCGAATACCGACCTCTCCAGGGAATGGCGGCGTTCCACTGCCATCCATGATCAACCCGTTGCGCAAGATCAAATCGTAATCTGACATTCGCTCACACCTCATGTATGCCCTGCGCGGGCGTGGCACAACGCCCGCGCAGGTTGTGTTGAAAACAGGTTTTTTAGTCCGCTTTGGGCTCGCCCAGGGTCAGGAACGAGGAGATGAGCGCGGCTAGCCCGCCGGCCACCACCACCGCCACCCAAACCAGTTCGAAGTTCTGGAAAACGTCGATCATCTTGCCCCAGAACGGGACCGCGATGGTGGTCGAGAGCGCCAGGCTGAAGATCAGCAGGCCGATCATGGAACCAAACGATTGTTCGTTCGGCAGGGTATCGCTCAGCAGCGGGTA
>CALDSL010000168.1 GCA_937920255.1 uncultured Anaerolineaceae bacterium
CGCTGGAAGTGATCGAGCGCGACACCGAGCGCGATTTCTACCTCGACGCCAAGGCTGCCGTGGAATACGGCCTGGTCGACCAGGTGCTGACCGTTCCGGCCAAGTAGTCAGGCCGGTTGAAGTTTGGAAACCCAGGCCGGATGGCTTTCAACGCTGTCCGGCCTGTTGTTATGGAGCATGATGACGCGATGGTAGATGCAAAGCTGATCGATACACTCAATCCCGCCATCACCGGGCTGATCCTGGACATGGACGGCGTCTTATGGCGCGGAACGGAGGCAGTGGTCGACCTGCCGGCTTTCTTCGCGCGCGCCAGCCGGCGCGGGTTGCGGGTGGTGCTGGCCACAAACAACGCCACGCGTGACCCCGGAAAATCGCTGGATACGCTGCGCTCCTTCGGCGTGGAACTGGAGCCGTGGCAGATTGTGACCTCGGGCATGGCCGTCACCTTCCAGCTCCAGCAGCGGTTTCCGCAAGGTGGGCCGGTGTATGTCATCGGCGAAGAGGGGCTGGTGAACGCGCTGCGCGAGGCCGGGTTCTTCCCCGCGCAGGAAAATGTGCTGGCCGTGGTCGCCGGCTTGGACCGGACCCTCACCTATGACAAAATCCGGCTGGCCAACCGGCTGATCCGCGCCGGCGCGCCGTTCTACGGCACCAACCCAGACACCACCTTCCCCGCCGCGGATGAAATCCTCCCCGGCGCGGGGACGGTACTGGCCGCGATCAGCACAGCCGCGGATGTCTCGCCTCAAATTGCCGGGAAACCCTACCCGACCATCTTCGAGTTTTCGCTGCACCGCCTGGGCACGCCGCGCAGGCAGACTTTGGTGATCGGCGACCGGCTGGACACCGACATTCTCGGCGGCCAGCGCGCCGGCTGCCCCACCGCGCTGGTGCTGAGTGGCATTTCCACCGCCGAAGAAGCCCTGGCCTGGCAGCCGCAACCCGAAATCATCGCCGCAGATCTGGACGCAATCGTGTAAAACACATCACGAATGAGACGAATTACACGAATGGCACGAATAGAACCGGGAAAACGAAATATTTTAACAACAAGATTGTGTTCCTTGTTTTATTCGTGTCATTCGTGTAATTCGTTCCATTCGTGATTATTCTTCCTTTGTATTATTGAAATTCTATGGAAACAAAACCTTTTATCTACGACCTTGACCTGGAAGCGCTGACGGAACTGATGCGCGCGTGGGGCGAACCGGCCTACCGCGCGCGGCAGATCTGGCACGGGCTGTACCAGAACCTGTGGTCGTCCCCCGAAGAATTCACCAACCTGCCCGCCGCGCTGCGCCAGAAACTGGCCGAGGGCGTGCGCTTCACCAGCCTTGCCCCGGCGCAGGTACTCCAATCCAGCGACGGCGAGACGGTCAAGACCCTCTTTCGCCTGCCGGACGGGCGCGCCATCGAGGCTGTGCTGATGGAGTATGACAACCAGCGCCGCACGCTGTGCATCTCGTCCCAGGCAGGCTGCGCCATGGGCTGCGTGTTCTGCGCCACAGGGCAGATGGGTTTCCAGCGCAACCTGACCAGCGGCGAGATCGTTGAACAGGTGCTATATTACGCCCGCCAGTTGCGTTCGGAAGGCGAGCGCGTCACCAACGTGGTGTTGATGGGCATGGGCGAGCCGTTCCACAATTACGACAACACACTGGCCGCCATCGAGCGCATAAACCACCCCGAGGGCATGAACCTGGGCGCGCGCCGCTTCACCATCTCCACCGTGGGGCTGGTGCCGGCCATTCGCCGCTTTGCCGAAGAGAAACGCCAGATCAACCTGGCCATCAGTCTGCACGCCGCGGTGGACGCCGAGCGCTCCGCGCTGCTGCCAGTCAACCGCCGCTACCCCATCACCGAGCTGATCGAGGTGGTGCGCGAGTACATCGAAAAGACCGGCCGCCGCGTGACGTTTGAGTTCGCGCTGATCAACGAAGTCAACGACACGCCGGAGAACGCGCGCGCCCTGGGGCGGCTGCTCAAGGGGCTGCTGTGTCACGTCAACGTCATCCCGCTCAACCCGACCAAGAAGTTCAGCGGGCAGGCCACCACACGCGCCCGCGCCGACGCCTTTTGCGCCGAGCTAGAGAAGTATGGCATCCCCTGCACCGTGCGCATGCGTCGCGGCATCGACATCCAGGCTGGCTGCGGCCAGTTGGCCACCGAATATCAAAAATAGAAATCAATTCACTTCCCTGATATAATCCACCCTATGGCAGACCTGTTCAGCAAATGGAAAGATGGGCTGGCGAAAACCAGCAAGGCCACCTTTGGCCGTATCGCCACCGCGTTTGGCGCAACCGAAATTACCGAGGAAACCTGGGATGAGCTTGAAGCCATCCTGGTGCAGGCCGACCTGGGGGTTGAGACCACCCAGGCGGTGATCGCCTCGATGCAGAAAATCGTCGACCAGGAAGGCATTATCCGCACCGACCGCCTGACGGATGCCCTGCGGCGTGAATTGTTCAACCGCCTGGAGCCGACCCCACAGGTCGACCTGAGTGGGCACAGGCCCGCGGTCGTGCTGCTGGTGGGCGTTAACGGCTCGGGCAAAACCACCACCGCCGCCAAGCTTGGGCGGCAGTTCGCCAACCAGGGCAAGAAAGTGCTGCTGGCCGCCGCCGATACCTACCGCGCCGCCGCTATCGACCAGTTGCAGGTGTGGGGCGACCGCCTGAACCTGCCGGTCATCGCCGGACAGCCCAACAGCGACCCCGGCGCCGTGGCGTTTGACGCCGTGCAATCCGCGATTGCGCATAACGTCGATATCGTCCTGGTGGATACCGCCGGCCGCCTGCACACACGCTACAATTTGATGGAAGAATTGAAAAAAGTACACCGCGTGGTGGGCAAGGCGATGCCCGGCGCTCCGCACGCCGTGTGGCTGGTTCTGGACGCGACCACCGGGCAGAACGCGCTCAACCAGGCCAAGGCCTTCCGGGATGCCGTTAAAATTAATGGCGTGATTTTGGCCAAACTGGATTCGTCCGCGCGCGGCGGCATGGCGTTTGCCATCAAGACCACGCTTGGGCTGCCGATCCTGTATGCCGGCCTTGGCGAAAAACCCGAAGACCTGCAGGTCTTTGACCGCGAAGCATTTGTCAATGGAATATTCACCAATCGCTAGGAGGATTGCATGCAAGACCTGATCGACCGTCTGCGCCAGAGCGCGGACATCATCCAAGACCTACTGGTGCGTCTTTGACTTACCCACCAAGGAAAACGAACTCTCGGATTTAGAAAAACAATCGGAAAATCCCAACCTGTGGGATAACCCGGATGAGGCGCAGGCGTTGATGAAAAAAATCGCCGATCTGCGCGACGAGATTGAAACCTGGCGTGCCCTCGAACAACGGGCCAAAGACACGCTGGAACTGGCCGAGATGGGCGACGAAAGCCTGCGCGGCGAGCTGGAGCCGGAAACAAATGCGATCGAAAGCATCGTGGCCAAGCGCGAGCTGAGCACATTGCTCGACGGCCCGTACGACCACGGCAATGCCTTGTTGAGCATCAATGCCGGCGCGGGCGGCACCGAGGCGCAGGACTGGGCCATGATGCTACAGCGCATGTACCTGCGCTGGGCCGAGCGCCACAACTACGCCACCGAAATCCTCGACCTGACCGAAGGCGAAGAAGCCGGTATCAAGAGCATCACCATTGCCGTCAACGGGCGCTACGCCTACGGCTACTTACGTCCCGAAAAAGGCGTGCACCGCCTTGTGCGCCTCTCGCCGTTTGACGCCGCGCATCGCCGGCACACATCCTTTGCCCAGGTGGAAGTCTTGCCCGAAATGGGCGGCGACAGCGATATCCAGATCAGCCCGGATGAACTGCGCGTGGATATATACCGCTCGTCGGGCGCGGGTGGGCAGAACGTGCAAAAGAACGCCACCGCCGTACGCCTGACGCATATCCCCACCGGGATCGTCGTTTCTTGCCAGAACGAGCGCTCGCAGCTCCAGAACCGCGAGAACGCCATGCGCGTGCTGCGCGCTCGGCTGCTGGAAATTCGGCGCGAGGAACAGGAACGCCAGATGGCAGAACTGCGCGGTGTGTACACCAAAGCCGAATGGGGCAGCCAGATCCGCTCGTATGTGCTGCACCCGTACCAGATGGTCAAGGATCACCGCACCGAGCATGAGGTCGGCAACACCGGCGGCGTGCTGGACGGCGATATCGACGGGTTCATTGAAGCCTACCTGCGCCAGCCCGCGAACGGGCAATAATCTTGCAACATTGTGGGGAGCAGAGCCATCTGCTCCCCATTTTTTTCTCAGCGAGGTCTCGATGAACAACCAAAGCCGCCCCGACACGATCTGCTGGAAATTGCACCTGCGCATTCCGCCCGATCAGGTGTACGACATGCTCGCATCCAACGACGGCCGCGCCCTGTTCTGGGCCGAATCGGCCATGGAACTGGACAAGCACATCCATTTTGTCTTTCCGGATGGGCAGAAGTGGCGCGGGAAAATTCTGGACGCGCAGCCGGGAAAACTGTTCCAGGTGGAATACTACTGCGGCAGCAAAGCCACCTTCAAACTCGCCAGTGACGGCAAAACCGGCACGATTCTCGAACTGACGGACGAAAACGTGCCGGAAGCTGACCGCGCCGAGGTGACAGCCGGTTGGGTATCCGTGCTCATGGCGCTCAAAGCCGCCGCCGATTACGGCGTCGACTTGCGCAACCATGATTCAGATTACACCTGGGACAAAGGCTTTGCGGATAACTAATTACTCGCCCCAGTTGAGCGAAATTCTGCCGCGCTCGGCCTCCACTTTGGCAATACACACCTGAATGATATCGCCGACTTTCAGGGCCGCGCCGCTGGGTACCTGCGTGCGATGCAGCAGCCCATCCTGTTTGACGCCGATATCCACGAACGCGCCAAAGTCGACCACATTGCGCACCGTGCCGTTGAGAACCATCCCCGGCGCCAGATCTTCCATCGAGAGCACGTCGCTGCGCAGGATCGGCGCGGGTAAATCTTCGCGCGGGTCGCGCCCGGGGCGCACCAGTTGTTCCAGAATATCGGAAAGGGTGGGAACGCCCGTGCCCAGCTCCTGGGCCAGGCCTTCCAGCGGCAGGTCTTTGAGCAGCGCGTCCAGCGCGGTCCGTTTTTGCTCCACCGGCGTGTCCGCGTCGATGCCGGCCAGTTCCATCACCTGTTTCGCCACGCCGTAGCTTTCGGGGTGGATGGCGCTGGAATCCAGCGGCTGGCTGCCGCCGCGCACGCGCAGAAAGCCGGCGGCCTGCTCAAAGGCTTTCGGCCCCAGCCCGCTCACCTTCTTGAGCGCCGCCCGGCTGGGAAAGCGCCCGTTGGCGTTGCGATAAGCGACAATGTTTTCTGCCAGCTTGGGTCCAACCCCGGCTACATAGGTGAGCAGCGCGGGCGAGGCGGTGTTTAAATCCACGCCCACCTGGTTGACCACGCTTTCCACCACGCCGTGCAGCGAGCGCGCCAGTTCGCCCTGGTCGACGTCGTGTTGGTACATGCCCACACCAATCGCCTTGGGCTCGATCTTGACCAGCTCGGCCAGCGGATCCTGCACCCGCCGCGCGATCGACACCGCGCCGCGCACGCTAACATCCATATCCGGCAGTTCAGCGCGCGCCAGCGGGCTGGCGCTGTACACGCTGGCCCCGGCCTCGTTGGTGATCAGGTAGTGCACGTCTGGCTGCTGCTTAATCAGGTCGGCGATCAGTTGTTCCGTCTCGCGCGAGGCGGTACCGTTGCCGCTCGAAATCAGCGTGACCCCGTGGCGCTCGACCATCTTTGCCAGCGTTTCCAGCGAGGCCGTCCACTGCTTCCTGGGCTCGTGCGGGTAGATGGTGGCTTCTTCCAGCAGCTTGCCGGTGGCGTCCACCACCACCACTTTACAGCCGGTGCGGTAACCTGGATCGATGCCCATCACCGTGTGGCCTGCCAGTGGCGGCTGGCTGAGCAGCGCTCGCAAATTGGCGGCAAACACGCCGATGGCGTGCGCCTCAGCGCGTTCGGTCAGCGCAGTGCGTACGCCGCGCTCTATGGCTGGCAACAGCAGCCGGTCGGCTGCGTCCTGGATCGCCTCAGCAAGCTGCCCGCCCAGCGGTGAACGCGGGTTGGCGCGGTAGCTCTGTTCGATGATATTTCGCCAGTCCCGCTCAGCAATGGCTACGCGAATATGGAGTACCTTTTCAGCTTCGCCGCGGTTCATTGCCAGCACCTGGTGCGGGCGCAGCAGGTCAACGCGATTCTCATATTCGTAATACATCTCATACACCCGGCGCGGATCTTCCGCGCCTTCCACCAGCGACGACTGGAGCAAGCCCCATTTCATCGCCCGCTCGCGCGTGGCCTGGCGCACGTCCGGCTGGTCGCTGATGGTTTCGGCCACAATATCGCGCGCGCCGTCAAACGCCGCCTCAACTGTCTCCACCTGCTCATTCAGGAACGGCGCGGCCAATTCTTCCAGCGTTTGCCGGGTGACCGGCTGCTGCAGGATCAGATCCGCCAGCCCCTGCAGGCCCTTTTCGCGCGCCATGCTGGCGCGGGTTTTGCGCTTGGGCTTGTAGGGCTGGTAGAGGTCTTCCAGCAGCGTGCGCGTCTCGGCGGCCATGATCTGCGCGCGCAGTTCATCGGTCAGCTTGCCCTGCTCTTCGATCGAAGCCAGGATCGCTTCGCGCCGCGCGTCGATGGCGCGCAGGTTCTGTAGCTGCTCTTCGATCACGCGGATCTGTTCTTCGTCCAACCCGCCGGTCACTTCCTTGCGATAGCGGGCGATAAACGGCAGGGTGTTGCCTTCGTCCAGCAGACCAATGGTGGCGCTGACCTTCGCCGGCGGAACCCTGAGAATTGCGGCAATTTTTTGATCGTATGCAGTGTTTGTCATCGTACCCCGGTGATGGGAAGATTGAGCGAACCGCTCCCCGCGAAATTGCGTTTCACCGTTCTTTTCGCGGATGCGGTCTAAATGAGCCTCGCTTAAACAGCGGAGCGGGAATTAGTCCAGGATCTTGGCCAGTTGGATCGTCTTGGGGTCCAGCCGCTTCTTGTTCGCCACGACTTCCGCGAGCGGGGTCGTTTTTACTTCGTTCTTGACCAGCCCTGCCAGCACGCCATACTCGCCATTGACCAGCGACTCGACTGCCGCGGAACCCAGGCGCGAGGCCAGGATGCGGTCAAATGCGCCTGGGGCGCCGCCGCGCTGCACGTGACCCAACTGCGTGGCGCGCAGGCTGAACCCGAGCCGGTCTTTGTGCTGGGAGAAATATTCGATTAGCGCGTTGGCGTTATATTTGGCGCCTTCGGCCACCACGATCAGCGCGTGCTCTTTGCCGCGCTGATATGCGCTGCTGATCACATCCGCGATAATTTCGGGGTCCTGGTCTTCTTCGGGCAGAACAATGGCTTCCGCGCCTCCGGCAATGCCCGACATCAGCGCCAGGTAGCCGCAGTCGCGGCCCATCACTTCCACCAGAAACGCGCGCTGGTGCGAAGACGCGGTGGTCTTCAGCCGGTCAATCGCCTCCAGGGCGATATTGAGCGCCGTGTCCACCCCGATGGTGATATCCGATCCATACAGGTCGTTATCGATGGTGGAGGCTACGCCCACGGTCGGGAAACCACGGCGTGAAATGGCCTCATTGCCGGTCTGCGAGCCGTTGCCGCCAATGACCACCAGTCCATCGATGCGGTATTCGTTGAGCATGCGCAGCGCGCGGATCTGGCCTTCATCGGTATGAAATTCCGGGGCGCGGGCGCTGCCCAGCACCGTACCACCGCGCTGGATAATTCCGCCCACGTCTCTGGCGCCCATCAGTTGCATGCGCCCGTTGATCAAACCCTGGTAGCCATTGCGGATGCCGTATACTTCCAGGCCCCTGGCAACGCCAGTGCGAACAACGGCGCGGATGGCCGCATTCATCCCGGGAGCATCCCCGCCGCTGGTTAATACACCAATTCGTTTCATTCAAACACCTCGTTCCATTCTTTGACAATTGCTCCTGAATTCTATCATGGAAAGAACCGGCAGGTGTACGCTCAGGACGATCGCGAAACTTGACATAAGACACCTTCAATAGTGATATTGATCGGCGATTTTCCTGATCAACGAAACATAGCTACAGCGGGCGGGCGTGGCATAATACTATGAGGAAAAAAGTGTTTCTCCAAGGCCGTGCACATCGCTGCACGCACAATCGACCCATCGTGTGAAAGGGAGTATCCTATGCCGGAGTACAGGATCAATAAGCACCCAATCCTAGCGATCCCTGACAGAAAGAAGGTCACCTTTTTCTGGCAGGGAACCCCGATAACCGCCTGCGAAGGCGAGACAATTGCATCAGCCTTATTCGCGAATGGTATTCGCGTGTTCGGCCACCACCACAAAGATGGATCCCCGCAGGGGATCTTTTGCGCTAACGGCCAATGCGCGCAGTGCCTGGTGATCGCGGATACGATGCCGGTAAAATCCTGCATGGAGCTTGTGCGCGAAGGAGCCCGGGTGGAACCCGCCAACGGACTGCCCGTGCTGCCGCATGTGCCCGAAGCCCCCCGCATGGGAGAAATTGAGCAGCTTCAGGTGCCGGTGCTGATCATCGGCGGCGGCCCGGCGGGCATGTCTGCTGCGATTGAATTGGGAAAGCTGGGTATCGGCGTGCTGCTGATCGATGACAAGCACCGTCTGGGCGGCAAGCTTGTGCTCCAGACCCACCGTTTCTTTGGCTCTACCCAGGCTGTCTACGCCGGCACGCGCGGCATTGATATCGCCACGCGGTTGGAAAACGAAGTGCGCGGCCACGCGAGCGTGGAGATCTGGCTGCAGAGCACGGCGCTGGCAGTTTTTAGCGACCAGAAGGTCGGCGTGCTGAAAAACGGCGGCCAGTATGTGTTGATCCAACCGCAGGTGCTGCTGGTTGCGGCCGGCGCGCGCGAAAAGTCGCTGGCATTCAAGGGCAACACCCTGCCGGGTGTCTACGGCGCCGGCGCGTTCCAGACTCTGGTCAACCGCGACCTGGTACGGCCCTCGGAAAAGTTGTTTATCGTCGGCGGCGGCAACGTGGGGTTGATTGCCGGTTACCATGCGTTGCAGGCCGGGATCGGCGTTGTGGGCCTGGTGGAAGCGCTGCCCGAATGCGGCGGCTATAAAGTGCACAAAGACAAACTGGCGCGCATGGGCGTGCCAATTTACACCTCGCATACCATCCTCAGCGCCAATGGCGATGATGAAGTGGAATCGGTGACCATCGCCCAGGTGAACGAAAAGTTCCAGCCCATCCCCGGCACCGAAAAATCGTTTGCCTGTGACACCATCTTGATCGCCGTCGGCCTCGACCCGGTGGACGAGTTCACCCACAAGGCCAAAGAATTCGGCCTGCCGGCATTTGCTGCCGGCGATGCCGAGGAGATCGCCGAAGCATCAGCGGCCATGTTCTCGGGCAAGATTAAAGGCGTCGAAATCGCCCGCCACCTCGGCGCGGATATTCCCGATGTTCCGGAAGACTGGTACCGCACCGGCGAGATCCTCAAATCAAAGCCCGGAAACAATTTCGAAGAAATTTTCCCTGAAGTGCCGTCCGGCGTCACTCCAGTGCTGCACTGCACCCAGGAAATCCCCTGTAACCCCTGCTCTGAACTTTGCTACCTGCATCTGATCCAGATCAGCCACGAAGATATCCGCCAGGTGCCGACCTTTACCGGCGGCGACACGAGCTGCAAGGGCTGCAAGCGCTGCGTCATCGGCTGCCCCGGCCTGGCGATCACGCTGGTGGATTACCGCAAAGACCCCGAAAATCCGCTGGTCTATATTCCGTACGAGTTCACGCGCGAAGCGCTGGGCGAACGGGAAACCGTGGCCGTGCTGGATACGCAGGGCAAAGAGTTGGGCGTGCTGGAAGTGCTGGCCATCCAGACCATGGCCAAAAATGACCGCACCCTGCTGGTGCAGGTGCGCGCGCCGCGCGCCTACGCCCATCAGATCGCCGGCTTGCGCATCCAGGAAAGTCCGATCATCACACCGCTGGAGCAGTATGTCGATCACGTCGAAGACGACACGATCATCTGCCGCTGCGAGCGCGTTTCCGCTGGCGAAATCCGCAGCCTCATCCGCCAGGGCTACCGCGATATCAACGAGATCAAGGCGGTCAGCCGGGCCGGGATGGGCGCGTGCGGTTCCAAGACCTGCAACACGCTCATCTACCGCCTGTTCCGCGAAGCGGGCATCCCCGCCAACGAAGTGATTGACAACACCCGCCGGCCGATGTTCATGGAAGTGCCGCTGGGCGTGTTTGCTGCCGCCGAAGGCATTGAGGAGTAAGGCATGAGCACAAACAACAAACCTCACTATGATGTGATCATCATCGGCGGCGGATCGGTGGGAACGCCAACCGCGCTTTCGCTTCAGCAGGCAGGTTACAAAACCCTGGTGATCGACCAGTTCGCCAGCATCGGCCAGGGCTCCAACAAAAAGGCCATCGGCGGCATTCGCGCCACGCACTCCGACCCGGCCAAGATCCGGCTGTCGCTGCGCTCAATCGAGATCTTCTCCACCTGGAAAGAACTGTACGGCGATGACATCGAATGGTACAAGGGCGGCTACGTGTTTGTGGCCCGCCGCGAGCAGGAAGAGAACACGCTCAAGAAGCTGCTGGTGACCCAGAAGTCGTTTGGGCTGAACATCGACTGGCTGGACAAGCACGAGATGCTGGAGGTCGTGCCCGACCTCAACCCGGTGGATCTGCGCGGCGGCACGTTCTCGCCGGATGATGGCAACGCCTCACCGCTGCTCGCGATCCACGCATTTTACCGGCAGGCGCGCGCCCGCGGCGCTGAATTCCGCTTCAATGAAAAAGTAAGCGGCGTTATCGTAGAAAACGGCCAGGTCAAGGGTGTGCGCACCGACAAGGGCAGCTACAGCGCGGATGTGGTCATCAACGCCGCCGGTCCGTGGGCGGATGACGTCGGTAAAATGGTGGGCATTGAAGTGCCGGTCTACCCCGACTCGCACGAATCGGCCATCACCGAGCCGGTGGCGCGCTTTTTAGACCCGATGATCGTGGACATTCGCCCCATGCCGGGCTCGTCCAACTACTATTTCTACCAGCACTACACCGGGCAGATTGTGTTCTGCATCACCCCCAGCCCGCAGATCTGGGGCAAGGATGACCGCGAGACCAGCACCTTCCTGCCGATGGTTGCCCGCCGCATGGTGGACCTGATGCCGCGGCTGAAGAACATCCGCGTGCGGCGCACGTGGCGCGGCCTGTACCCCATGACTCCCGACGGCTTCCCGCTGGTCGGCTGGTCGCAGGAAGTGGATGGTTACCTGCTGGCAGTGGGCATGTGCGGCCAGGGCTACATGCTCGGTCCTGGCCTGGGCGAGTTGATCACCCGCCTGGTCGACAACAGCATCACCCAGGACGACGAAGAAACGCTCTCGTATCTCTCACCGTATCGCCAGTTTGCCGGCCAGGAACTGCTCAAATAACGTATCGCAACGCCCCTCATCGAAAGATGGGGGGCGTTTTCTGTTCGATCATGACCGCCTATTGATTGTTGACAAGTAAAATCGGTATAAAAGGTATTCCGTAGGGGCGGACCCACAGGGCTGTGCCTACGGATAAAAACTGCATTACCATTTTTGATTGTGAAAAATCATTAGGTTCGCGTTTGATTTGTTGTACGTTTGGACAGGAGCGAACGAATGCTTTATACACCAGGGGAAAGTATCATCGCGGTTGAATCCTATTGGGACAACTATGTGGGATTTCAATTCTGCTGTTGGACAGCGGGAAGTATCCTGAGAGCGCTGTCGTTGGACGATTATTGTGAACTCAGGCAGCAATTTCCCCAAAATATTCAAGACGGAGAGCCAAAAAACGTTCAAGAATTCATCGAACAAGGAGAGCGATTTCCCTATGTGATTGAATTCATTGCTCCTCTGGATGCTCCCCTGGAATGCGATCACTACTTAGCGGGTAAAATCAACTGGATACTGCTGCTCAAAAGGCCCGATCTCGAAAGGTACTTTGTTCGGTTTGATGCTACCTCTGATCAAAAAACGAACGCCGCAAGCGAGTAGAACCGGCGCTCGTAAGTCCTTCAATGCTATGCTTCATTTTTGATTATGCATGCCAATGATTAATCCACTGGACGGTAAAACACAAAAACAAATTGAAGAATGCCTCGAACACCTAAAGTTCATCTTTGCAGATGATTTATTGGGGCTTTACCTGTACGGCTCGGCGGTGGTGGGCGGGCTGCAGAAATACAGCGATATCGATCTGTTCGCCGTCACCGCCCGCCCATCGACCCTGGCGGAAAAGGCCAGCATCGCGCGCGCTATGCTGAGCATCTCGGGTGTCTTTCTCCAGAGCGAAAAAAAGCCGGTCGAACTGACCATCGTGGTGCAGTCCGGGGTCAACCCCTGGCGTTACCCGCCAACCTTCGACTTTCAATACGGCGATTGGCTGCGAGCGCAATTTGAAGCCGGCGAGATCGAACCTTGGCCGTCAAAACGGATGCCTGACCTGGCTGTTCTGATCACCCAGATCTTCCTCGCCAGCCAGACGATCTACGGGCCTGCCCCAGACCAGGTGCTCGACCGCGTTCCCTACCAGGATTTCGTCCGGGCCTCGACCGATGCGCTGGACAACTTGCTTGAAGATCTGGACTACGACACCCGCAACGTGCTGCTGACTCTGGCGCGCATCTGGAGCAGCCTGGAAACCGGAGCGATTCGCTCCAAGCCTTCGGCGGCGGCGTGGGCAATCGAACACCTGCCGCCGGAATGCCAAGCGGTGATGGTTCGCGCCAGAGCCGAATGCCTGGGCCAGGAGGTTCGCGATTGGAGCGCGGTTGGGGCGGCCATCCGGCCGTGCACCGATTTTATGACCACAGCGATCAAGAGCCTCGCCGACCAACGGCAATCCGCTGGCAACACTGGCCAGATCATCAGGCTCGCAGAGGAATAACGCGCTGCCATGTTGGCTTAGCTGGTGGGTAATATGAAACCTATATATACCAAAAAGCCTTTGCAGCGTACACCTTGGCGCACTACAGAGATGGCCGTTAACCCCTGGATGTTAATAACCGGTCTCGTTAGACAAGCCGCGCAAGACGATAAACGAGTACCCTGAGCCCCGTCGAAGGGTACGGCACAGCCTACAAACCGATTAATCATTTAAGCATGAGCGCTTTCCGTCTCCCATTAGGGTGTTAACGTGGTGCGCCAGGGCGCACGCTACACAGGCTTTTTTCCGCAATAACCATAGTGGTTATCCAATAAGCGGTTACAATAGAACCGCGGCAATTACCCCTGCCAGATTAAACTGTGGATCAAGATATGCAAATTAAAGGAATCGTATTCGACTTCGATGGCCTCATTGTAGACACCGAAGGCCCCTCACTGCTTGCGTGGCAGGCGTTATACCAATCTTACAACCTCGAATTTCGTTTCGACCAATGGATCAACATTGTCGGTGGTTCAGATGGCACATTTAACCCGTTTATTGACCTGGAAAAACAGACCGGACAATCGATTGACATCCAGCAGGTAATGCAGTTTGTCCACAATCACATATTGGACACGATCCAGCATCCCGAACCCTTGCCGGGGGTGATGGAAATCATCCATGCCGCCCGGGCGTTGGGCTGGAAGCTGGCCATTGCCTCCAGTTCGGAGCGCGATTGGGTCGCCCCGCTCCTCAAACGTCTGGGCATCGACGGCTGCTTTGAAGCCGTCTGCACCCGGACCGACGTGGGAAAACGGAAACCCGACCCGGCGGTATATCTGCTGGCGGTGGAGCGCATTGGCTTACTGCCCGAAGAAACCGTCGCGCTGGAAGATTCACGCAACGGCGTGCTGGCCGCCAAAGCCGCCGGCATGTACTGCGTTGCCATCCCCAACCAAGTGACATCCACGCTGGATTTCACCGCCGCGGACCTTGTTTTGGAGACGTTGACCGGCGTTTCGCCGCAGCAGCTTGCCGCGGCGCTTCCTGCCCAACCCAAGAGCATTTCATGAGCAATTTCCTTTCATTTCCAAATGATTTTCTGTGGGGCACGGCCACATCGGCCTATCAGATCGAAGGCGCGCATGACCTGGACGGCAAGGGCCTGTCCATCTGGGATACCTTCGCGCACACACCTGGCAACACCTACCTGGGGCATACCGGCGATACTGCCGTGGACCACTACCACCGCTTCGCGGATGATATTCACCTGATGCGCCAGATGGGTCTCAAATGCTACCGCTTCTCCGTGTCCTGGTCGCGCGTTCTCCCCACCGGCCGCGGCCCGGTCAACCCCGCTGGCTTGGACTTCTACGACCGTTTAATCGACTGCCTGCTGGACAACGGCATCCAGCCCATCCCGACTCTATTCCATTATGATCTACCCCAGGCGCTGCAGGATGCCGGCGGCTGGCCCAACCGCGAAACCGCTTACGCCTTTGGTGACTATGCGAAAATCCTGAGTAGACGGTTCTCCGACCGGGTCACCCGCTGGATCACGCATAATGAGCCGTGGGTGACGGCCTTCCTGGGCCACTTTACCGGCGAGCACGCGCCCGGCATGCAAGACCTGGGCTGCACCCTGGCCGCGGCGCACCACCTGCTGCTGTCGCACGGACTGGCGGTACAGGCGCTGCGTTCCAGCGCCAGCCAGCCGCTGCAGGTCGGCATCGCCCTCAATCTCAGCCCGGTGCACCCTGCCACGGACAGCGAGGAAGACCGCGCCGCCGCGCGGCTGCAAGACGGTTTTCTCAACCGCGCCATCCTCGATCCGCTCTACCGGCAGGAATACCCGCAGGACATCACCGCGCTGGCCGGGCCATTCTTCCCGCGCATCGAGCCGGGCGACATGCCGACCATCGCCGAACCGATGGACTTCCTGGGCGTGAATTACTACACCCGCACCGTCGTCCGACACGATCCCAACGTATCCTTTGTCCAGCTTTCCCAGGTACAGCCACCAGCCAGCAGCTACTCGCAGATGTGGGAAATCTACCCACCCGGGATCGCCGAACTGGCGCTTCGCATCTGGAACGACTACCGCCCCAGCCAGATTTTCCTGACCGAAAACGGGATCTGCGTGCCGGATGGCGTCGACTACGACAGCAGAGTGCGCGACAACCGCCGCATCCAGTATTTGCAGGATCATCTGACCGAACTGCATAAGGTGTTTGACCAGGGAGTCCCGCTGATCGGTTACCTGGTCTGGTCGCTGCTGGATAACTTCGAGTGGGCATTTGGCTATGACAAGCGTTTTGGCATGATTTACGTGGATTTCAACACCCTTACCCGCACGGTTAAAGACAGCGGTCACTGGTTCCAGCAGGTGATCCAAAACAACGGCTTCGCCCCGCAGACGTACTTTCGCGATTATTGATACAAACAATCTACAAAAGGCGGTCGCATTGTGTGGGCCACGCAAAACGATTGAACCGCAAAGAACGTAAAGGACGCAAAGAAAGAAACAAAATTCTTTGCGCCCCTTGCGTTCTTTGCGGTTCGACTGCTGTATGAACCATCAAACAAGAAGCTCGATGAAGGGTGCGGTCTGAAAAACGGCCGCACCCTTCATTCACCAAATCAATCTTCACAGTTAACTTGACACTATAATATAACAGTGTTATAATATTCCTGTACCAATTGAAAGGAATGGGCCATGGAACAAGAATACTCCATCCAGGAATTATGCGATATTACCGGATTGCCGCGCCGCACGATTCATTTCTACACCCAGCAGGGGTTACTCCCGCCGCCCAGCGGCGCGGGTCTCGGCGCGCGCTATTCCGATACCCACCTCACCCGACTGCGGCTGATCCCTCTCCTGCGCCAGCGCGGCCTGCGCCTGGACCAGATCCGCGAGCGCTTTGAGCAGACCAGCGACGAAGACCTGGCCGGCCTGCTGCTGCAAGATGAAGCCATGGCCGCCCCACCTGCGCCGCTGGCGATGATCAGCGAGGCTGTTGCGCCGCGAAGGCTGCGCGCGCAGCAAAATTACGTGCACCATGCGCTTCCCGCCGGGATGACACTCGTCGCCCCGGCCGTGATGAATTCGTACGACCGGCACAAGCTGGCCCGGCTGCTGGAGGCAGCTGAGCGCATCTTTGCCGAACCACCACTGCCGTCCCAACCGCGAACCACCAGTAAATAAGGAGGATTGATGACCACCGTTCCGCAACCCGAGAAAGTACCGTTTGGCATGATCGTTCTTCCCGGTAAGGTTTCCAGCGCGTTTCCACTGGAACGAACCCGGGTGGCCGGGCAGATTACCGGTTCGATCGCTTCAATCCTGGTGGAACAGCATTTCCGCAACGGCCTGGAACAGGCCGCGGAGATCGAATATCTCTTTCCACTGCCGGAGAAAGCCGCCGTGTTCGGCTTTGAGTTGCGCATTGGCGGGCGCACGGTGCGCGGCGAGGTGCAGGAAAACCAGCAGGCGCGCGAGCGTTACGATTTCGCCCGCGACCGCGGCCAGCAGGCAGCGCTGGTGGAACAGCGGCGACCCAACCTGTTTGCGGTGCGGGTGGCCAATATCCTGCCGGGCAAACCCATCGTGGCCGCCCTGCGCTACACCGAGCCGCTTCAATATCAGGACGGCGAATGGGAATTCGTTTTCCCCATGGGGCTGACTCCGCGCTACAACGCTCCTGGCCATGACCAGGAAGCCGCCAGCACAGCGCACCCCGTGGCCGAGCCGGGCGAGGCGATTGGGCCGGTGGAAATCACCCTCGCGCTGCAGTGCAACCCGGCGTGTGACGCGCCCACCAGCCCGTCGCACGCGTTGGATGTTGCCCGGCTGGACGAGGGTCGCTTCCAGTTGCAGCTGGCGCAGCCGACCATCCCTGATCACGACCTGGTACTGCGCTACCGTGCCGCGCTGGATGTTCCAGTGCTCTCGGCTTACGTCCATAACGTTGCGCAAAGCGCGCATTTCCTGGTGAACTTGCTGCCGCCGCGCATCGACACGGCCGAAGCCTCGCCCAGCCCGCGCGATTTTGTCTTCGTGCTTGACCGCTCCGGTTCGATGATGGGCGAGCCAATTGCCCAGGCGCGCAATGCGCTGCGCGCCTGCCTGCGCGCGCTCAACCCGGGCGACACCTTCCGCATTCTGCTGTTTGATAATGAGATGGAATGGTTCCAGCCCGAGCCGTCCACCGTCACCCAGGCGCAGATCGAAGCGGCGGACGCTTACCTGGCGCAGGTGGAAGGCCGCGGCGGCACGGATATTATCACCGCGCTGCACACCGCGCTCAACCTGCCTTCGGGTTCAGCCATGCGCGCGCGTTACGTGGTGTTCCTGACCGACGGCGCGGTTTCAGCCGAAGACCGCGCGCTGGAGCAGGTGCGCCGGCAGATCGGCGCGGCGCGGCTGTTCACGTTCGGCATTGGTCCATCGGTTAACCGCGCGCTGCTGCGCCGCATGGCCGCGCTCGGCCGCGGCACTGCCGAGTTCTTGCAGTTGGACGAAGACATCGAAGGCGCGATCATCCGCTTTCAGGACCGCATCTCTTTCCCGGCGTTACAGAATATTCAGGTGGAATGGCGCGGGGCGCGGGTGTGGGACACCTACCCGGCGCAGCTACCCGACCTGTACTACGGCCAGCCGCTGGAGATGACCGGACGGATGGTGGTTGAGGAAGGCGCGCAGCCCGTGTTGACCCTCAGCGGCAGCATCGGCGGCCAGCCGCTGCGGCTGGAACAGCCGCTGACCTTCGTCGACGAGCCGGCCATTGACCGCGCGTGGGCGCGCGCCCGCATCGACGAGCTGGTGGAAAAGCAGCTCGCGGGCGAAATCTCACCTGACCAGGCGCGTGACGAGATCCTCTCCCTGGCGCTACGCCACCAGATCTTGAGCGGCCAGACCGCATTCGTGGCCGTGGATGATGAAATCGTCGCCGCGGGCGGCAAGCCCGTGGTGATCGCCGTGGCCCAACCGCTGCCCCATGGCTTGAATCTGGCCGGTTTCACTGGCGCGGTCCCGCCCGCGCCATCGGCCCGTATGATGCGGACGGCCAGTTTCATGCCGCCCAGCACCGACGCCATGGCGATAAATAAAATGAGCGCGCAGGCCGGCCCGCGCGCAAGCCGCGAGTTGAAAGAAAGCGCGGATGCGCAACCGACAGCCATGACCACCGATGCCCTGCTGCGCGAACTGGCGCGGACGCAAAACGTGAATGGTTCGTGGCAGGATGATCTTGAACTGACCCTGGCGGCCGTGCTGGCCTTTGTACGCAATGGCCACACCACCCACGCCGGCAACTACCGCCAGCAATTGCGCAAGGCGTATACATGGGTGATAGATCAGCGGTTGGATAACCTGGAAGATGATGAAATGGCCGCGATCCGCGCCAATGTCATTTGGAATCTGGCCTCCGTCACAGGCAGCGCCGAGCAGCAGCAGATTGCGGATGCACTGCTTGCCGCCCTGCAGATTGATAATCGTTGGGCAATGACCCCTGCACCGCCGCAACCCGTGAAAGATTTCGATACGCTGCGGGTTGCCGCGCTGCTGAATCAGGCTACCACACCCGCGCCTTCGCTGCTGAAAGGGAAACGCGGTTTCCTCGCCCGCGTGTGGGCCGCCAGCCTGCCAATGAAGAAAGACTGACCTGGAAAGCGGGCCGAAGGTACAGGCCAATCGATACAAGCATAGCAGTTGTCAGGGTGCGGTTTGGAAAACAACCGCACCCTGACAACTGCTCTTTTAAACTCCACCAATTGCGGGTGGATATCCTTGCATTTACCCTTCATTAATGGTTATACTATGTCAACTTTTGT
>CALDSL010000169.1 GCA_937920255.1 uncultured Anaerolineaceae bacterium
TCATATGATTTGAATGACCTATATAACTTACCCTATTGGGGGTTACCGGATAGACTTTATGATTGAATGCCATGCTTTTTTGACATTTCGCACTGGACCGACCGCGCTGTTTGCAGCGCTTCTTCTACCATTTTTTTACGGAGTGACCCTCATGTCTCGTAATAAGGTAACAATTGATGCCAATGAGGCTGTAGCGTACGTTGCGTACCGCCTGAATGAGGTAATCGCGATCTACCCGATTACCCCATCTTCCGGTATGGGCGAGCTTTCTGACGCCTATGCTGCCGCCAACATCCGCAACCTGTGGGGCACGGTGCCTCTGGTGGTGGAAATGCAGTCTGAAGGTGGCGCCGCCGGTGCTGTGCACGGCGCGCTGCAGACCGGCTCGCTGACCACAACCTTCACCGCGTCGCAAGGTTTGCTGTTGATGATACCGAATATGTTCAAAATCGCCGGTGAGCTGACCCCCACGGTCTTCCACGTCACCGCCCGTTCGTTGGCCGCTTCGGCGCTGTCCATCTTCGGGGATCACTCAGACGTTATGGCCACTCGCTCGACCGGCTTCGCCCTGCTGGCTTCACGCTCGGTCCAGGAAGCCCAGGATATGGCGCTGATCGCCCAAAACGCCACGCTCGAATCGCGCGTGCCGTTCCTGCATTTCTTCGACGGCTTCCGCACTTCACACGAGGTCAATAAGATCGAGCAGCTCACGGAAGACGACATGCGCGCGATGATTGACTACGACAAAATCATTGAGCACCGCAACCGGTCCTTGAACCCCGACCGCCCCGTTCTGCGCGGCACCGCCCAGAACCCGGACGTCTACTTCCAGGCGCGCGAGACCGTCAACCCGTTCTACAAGGATTGCCCGGCCATGGTTCAGAAGGCGATGGACCGGTTCGCCGCCATCACCGGCCGCAGCTATCACCTGTTTGACTACGCCGGCGCGCCTGACGCTGAGCGCGTGATCGTCATCATGGGCTCCGGCGCGGAAACCGCTGAGGAAACCGCCCGCTACATGAACGAAAAAGGCAATGAGAAAGTCGGTGTTGTCACCGTCCATCTCTACCGCCCGTTCTCGATCGACGGTCTGCTCTCGGTTCTGCCCGCCACCACCAAGTACATCTCTGTGATGGACCGCACCAAGGAACCCGGCTCGCTGGGCGACCCGCTCTATATGGACGTGGTCACCGCCATTACCGAAGGCTTGGCCAAGGGGATTGCTCCCTTCCAGCAGGCTCCGCGCATTTCCGGCGGCCGCTACGGTCTGTCCTCCAAAGAATTCACCCCGGCGATGGTCAAAGCAATTTACGACAACATGTGCCAGCCCAACCCGAAAGATCACTTTGTGGTCGGCATCGTTGACGATGTGAGCAACTCCAGCCTGGATTACGATCCCGATTTCTCGATCGAGGCCGATGACACCGTGCGCTGCATGTTCTACGGCCTGGGTTCCGACGGCACCGTTGGCGCCAACAAGAACTCGATCAAGATCATTGGCGAGGAAACCGGTTTCGGCGCGCAGGGCTTCTTCGTGTACGACTCGAAGAAATCCGGTTCCGTCACCACTTCACACCTGCGCTTTGGCCCACGCGATATCCGCGCCCCGTACTTGATCAGCAAAGCCAACTTTGTGGCCTGCCACGCGTTCAGCTTCCTCGAGCGCCAGGACGTGACCTCGCGCATCGTCCCCGGCGGTGTGTTCCTGCTCAACTCGATTTACGGGCCGGAAGAAGTCTGGGATCACCTCCCGCGCGAAGTACAGAAAGACATCGTCACGAAAAACCTGCGCTTCTACGTCATCGACGCCTATGAAGTGGCGCACAAGACCGGCATGGGTGGGCGCATCAACACCATCATGCAGACCTGCTTCTTCGCCATCAGCGGCGTTCTGCCACGCGAGCAGGCGATCGAAGAGATCAAGAAGTCGATCAAGAAGACCTACGGCAAGCGCGGCGAAGCCGTGGTACAGAAGAATTTCGACGCGGTGGATGAGACCCTCGTTCACCTGTACCAGGTGAATGTCCCCGCTGCCGTCACCAGCACCTTTGGCCGCCGTGACCCCGTCCCCGCCAAGGCGCCGGAATTCGTGCGCGAAACCCTCGGGCCGATCATCGCCAGCGAAGGCGACAACCTGCCCGTCAGCAAGATGCCCATCGACGGCACCTTCCCCACCGCCACCGCGCAGTGGGAAAAGCGCAACATCTCACTGGAAATCCCGGTGTGGGATCCCAGCCTGTGCATCCAGTGCGGTAAATGCGCCATGGTGTGCCCGCACGCCGTCATCCGCCAGAAGGTGTACGAACCGGTGCTGCTCGAACAAGCCCCCGCGACTTTCAAGTCGCTGGACGCCAAGTTCAAAGAGTTTCCCGGGATGAAATACACCATCCAGGTGGCCCCGGAAGACTGCACCGGCTGCGCGCTGTGCGTGGAAGTTTGCCCGGCGAAAGACAAGACCAACCCCAGCCACAAGGCCCTCAACATGGCCGAGCAGCCTCCGCTGCGCGAAGCCGAAGCCGAGAACTGGGAGTTCTTCCTCAATACCATCCCCGACCCGGACCGCACCGCTTTCGCTCCGACCACCATCAAGAATTCGCAGCTCATGCGCCCGTTGTTCGAGTTCTCCGGCGCCTGCGCTGGATGCGGTGAAACCCCGTACGTCAAGCTGGTCTCGCAGTTGTTCGGCGACCGCACCATCGTCGCCAACGCCACGGGCTGCTCCTCGATCTACGGCGGCAACCTGCCCACCACCCCGTGGGCGCAGAACAGCGACGGCCGCGGCCCCGCCTGGTCGAACTCGTTGTTTGAAGACAACGCCGAGTTTGGTCTGGGCATGCGCCTGACCCTCGACAAGCAGTCTGAATTTGCCCGCGAGCTGCTCTTCCAGCTTTCCGCCAGCATTGGCGAAGAACTGGTGAACGCTACGCTGACCGCCGACCAGACCTCCGAAATCGGCATCCGCGACCAGCGCGAACGCGTCGCCATCCTCAAGCAGCGCCTGCTCAACCTGAGCGATCCACGCGCCAAGCAGCTTTACGCCGTGGCGGATATGCTCGTGCGCAAGAGCGTGTGGATCATGGGCGGCGACGGCTGGGCCTACGACATTGGTTACGGCGGCCTGGATCACGTTCTGGCCAGCGGCCGCAACATCAACATCCTGGTGCTGGACACCGAAGTGTACTCCAACACCGGCGGCCAGGCTTCGAAGTCCACCCCGCGCGCGGCGGTTGCCAAGTTCGCGGCCAATGGCAAGGGTATGCCTAAGAAGGACCTGGGCATGATCGCCATGGCATACGGCTACGTTTACGTGGCGCGCGTGGCCATGGGCGCCAACGACCAGCAGGTGCTGCGCGCCATGCTCGAAGCCGACGCCTACGATGGCCCCTCTCTGATCATCGCCTACAGCCACTGTATCGCCCACGGCATCGACATGCGCAAGGGCCTCGACCAGCAGCGGCTGGCGGTCCAGTCGGGTATGTGGCCGCTCTATCGCTACAATCCCACGCTGACCGAGCAGGGCAAGAACCCGCTCACCATCGACTCGAAAGAACCCACCGTGTCGGTTGAGGATTACGCCTACAACGAGACCCGCTACCGCATGCTGGTTCAGAGCGACGAGCACCGCGCGGAAGCCCTGATGAAACAGGCGCGCACCGACGCGGAGAAGCGCTGGGAAATGTACAAGCAAATGGCTGCCATCGAGTACAAGGCCGGCAACGGCCACGCCCCGGGCAGCGAAGAGAAAAAAGAAGGTTAGCTCGAAACAGAAAGACCTTGCCGGGGTGAAACCTGGCAAGGTCTTCTTTCTTTCTCAGGCCGGCGCGGCAACGCAGCAACCACCCACAATGCCCGGCAACCGCAACCCCTCCGTCTGTGCGGAAGAAACCGATCGGAACACAAAATCGAGGAGATAAACAATGGTTGACCTGAGCACTACCTATCTTGGATTGGAACTGAAAAACCCGCTGGTCGCATCGGCATCCCCGCTGTCCAAAAAAATCGACACCGTGCGCAAGCTGGAAGAAGCCGGCGTTTCCGCCATCGTGATGTATTCCTTGTTTGAAGAACAGATTGTGCACGAAAGCCTGGCGCTGGATCACTATCTGAACATGGGTACGGAATCGTACGCCGAGTCTGTCACCTACTTCCCTGACCTGGGGCAGTACAATGTGGGCGCTGAGGGTTACCTGGAGCACCTGCGCAAAATCAAGTCCAGCGTATCCATCCCGGTTATCGCCAGCCTGAACGGCATCTCCACCGGCGGCTGGATCGATTACGCGCAACGGCTGGAACAGGCCGGCGCCGACGCCATCGAACTGAACATGTACGATGTGCCCTCCGAGCCGGTATGGACCTCGCAGGAACTGGAAAAACGCTACGTGGATCTGGTGCGCGATATCCGCGCCCGCATTCATGTTCCGCTGGCGGTCAAGCTCAGCCCGTTCTTCACCTCGATCCCCAACGTGGCCACGCGGCTGGTGCAGTCCGGCGCGAACGGCCTGGTGCTGTTCAACCGCTTCATCCAGCCCGACCTGGACATCGAAACCCTGGAAGTGACCCCACAGCTTGAGCTGAGCACTTCGCAGGAATTACGCCTGCCGCTGCGCTGGGTGGCAATCCTCTCCGGCAAGATCGACGCCGACATGGCCCTGACCGGTGGCGTGCACACCGCCAACGACATGGTCAAAGCCCTCATGGCTGGCGCCAGTGTCACCATGGTGACCTCGGAATTCCTGGCCCACGGCATTCACCGCGCCACGGAGATGCTCTCCGATCTGGAGCAGTGGATGGAGCAGTATGAATATACTTCGGTGAAGCAGATGCGCGGCAGCATGAGCCAGAAAAACGTGCGTGAGCCGAACGCGTTCGAACGCGCCAACTATATGAAGGCGCTCACCAGCTACGACAACCGCATCCTGTACTAAACCGGCGACGCCTTCCTGATACAGCCGAATTTAAAAAGATGTGGAGTGTGCTATGATCACTCCACATCTTTTTATTGTTAAGGTGGTTAGGCATGGCATTTACCTTACCCGATTACTGGCTCCCGCGCCCCGCCGCGCCGCACACGCCGGACCTTGCCAGGGCATTTGACCGGCTGATCGATGCCGCCCAGGAGAGTGGCGCTGTGGACGCCCTGCCCTATGCGCTCGAGGCGCCCAAATGGCAGTTCCTGTGCCACCTGGCAGAGCAGCAAGGATTTGTGCTGCACGGGTCGCCGGACGGCGATATTGAAGTTTTCGAACCGCACCAGTCATCAGACCTGCGCGCGTTTGGAGCGCAGAAGGCGATCTACGCGGCCTCGGATGGCATCTGGCCCATGTTCTTTGCCATCCTCGACCGCAGGGCGCATCCCACCAGCATCATCAACGCCTGCCTGCGGGTCGAGCATCCGCGCGGGAAGGTGGGCGCGCCACATTACTTCTTCTCCGTCCAGGGCGATACGCTGGCGCTCGACCCGTGGACGCCGGGATGGGTATACATCCTGCCCGGTGACAACTTTTTCGACGAAGGCGAGATCCCCGGCGGAGAAGATACCTGGGTGCGCACCGCACAGGTGGCCAGCCTGCAGCCGGTAAGGCCGGTGGGGAAGCTGCTGGTGGAGCCGCGCGATTTTCCCTTCCTCGCGCAGGTACGCGCGCATGACGGCAGCCGGCTGGCCGAATATGCTCAGGCGATGGAACAGGGCATGCCCTGGCCGGATAAAGCGACCAGTATAGATGGAAACCAAAAAGCCTGACAGGAAAACCTGCCAGGCTTTTTGGTTTCAATAAGTTCGGGGATAAAGTTTATTCCGTCTCGTCAGGTCCAGGTTCGTTGGCTTTCTTCTGACGGTACACGATGCGCCCGCGGGACAGATCGTATGGAGATACTTCCACACGCACGCGGTCGCCCAGCAGGATGCGGATGTAGTACTTGCGCATCCGGCCAGACAGGTAAGCCAGAATCTCGTGCCCGTTATCCAGACGCACGCGGAACTGCGTGCCGGGTAACGCTTCCACGATGGTGCCTTCTAGTTGGATCTTATCTTCTTCTTTGGCCATGAAAACCTCTTACTTCCGCCGTTCTGAAGGGGAACAGGCCCCGAACCGCAAGAACTATACTGCTTATTCAGCACCGCGACCAGTCTGGCGGCGCTTGATGCGGCGGATCGCCTTCTTCTTCTCGACACGGCGCAGCTCACTCTTGGAGATGAACCAACGCTTGCGGCGTACCGTGCTCAGAACACCGCTCTTAACAACCTTTTTGCGGAATCGCTTAAGCAGCTGATCCTGCGACTCATTCGGGCGTAACACTACAGAAGCCAATGCAACTCACCTCCCTTCTGTCAAAGGGTCTTCTCGTACCAGGCCGCGAAACAAAAATCGGCTGCCACGCATACCGGCACCCGAGCGAAAAACCCAAAGGAGTTGGGGGATCGTATGTCTCGGCGGCATCTGTGTGGCGGTCAACCTCCACGCGGTCGGATATGAACAAACTGGTAAAATGGCTGAAAAGGATCTCGATGAAACGTATCCAACCAACGCAATTATTATACTCTTGAAAGGCCAAATCGTCAATCGCTATGCGCAAATCGGCGGCGCAATGCGCTGGCCTGTTAAATAGAAAAAAGTCTCTTGGCAATGACCTACTCTCCCAGGAAGTCGCCCTCC
>CALDSL010000170.1 GCA_937920255.1 uncultured Anaerolineaceae bacterium
CCGTCGCCCATCAGCCGCGTGGCGCGGTTGACGTAGACGATGGCATAATCCGCGCCCGCCGCGGCGGCAGCCAGCGCCTGCGCCGGGCTGAACAGCGCCGTCACCGCGCAGGTGTGATCCTTGCGCGCCACAAACTGGAACCCCGCGGGGGTCGGCGCGATCTTGAGCACCACGGGATGAAAGAACAGGTTAAGCAGCGCCTGCGCCTCCTGCTCCATGCTGTCCGGGTCCTGCGCTACAAGCTGGTACCACAGCGGCGAAAGACCCACGTCTGCCAGCCGGTGCAGGGTGTCGGCCGGGGACAGCCCGGTTTGGGCCATCAAGATCGGGTTCGTCGTGATGCCCGCCACCCAACCCAACGCCCTGGCCTGGCGCGCGTCAGTCTCACGGGCGGAATCCAGTAAGATCTTCATGCCTTCCTCCGTTAGGGTCGAATTTCAGCGACAGCAGGGTACCATCGCTGATATTGCGCAAGAAAAATGCTTCGAAGCTTTCGCCGTTGGCGGGGTAATTCTGTGCGCGCATCAGGTCTACCAGCACCGGGGCCAGCACGTGCATACCGCCGTCTTCGCCCGCCCAGCTCCAGCGCTGCGGCAGGCCCATTTGCGCGCAGATTACCTGCTCCAGCGCGCGCACGGCGTTTTCGTCCACGTAGCTGTTCCAGGTATTGTAAGGGTAGCGCGCGTCGCGCTGCTCGAACGCCTGGCGGAAAAACGGGTTATCCGCCAGCCGCTGCGCGGCGCGGCGCACGTCTGCGTTTGCGCCGTCAAAGGCCGGGTGCAGCAGCTCGTGGATCACCGTCTGCACCTGCGCGGCCGGGCTGATGCCGGGCACGCTCACCAGTTGCGTTCCGGTCAGGCGGTGGCCGTACGGGCGCTGAAAATAGACCAGATACAGAGTAACATCACTGCCCGGCAGCGCATGGCCCAAGTACTGCTCCACCACCGGCACCACGTTGTAGCCCTGCGCAAAGGCCTGCGTCTCAGCCACGCTGGCGTTCAGGCCGGGCAGCACCTGCTCCTGCCAATAGGACTCAAACCCGGCGCCCCGCAGGTGCTCCAGCGCGGCGGCCACATCGGGCAGGATCGCGGCGAACGCGTCCCACTCCTGGCGGGTAAGATCACCGGCCAGCGCCCGGCGCAGCGGCGCGGGGTCGTTGGCCAGGGCAATGGCGTCATCCAGGCTGGCAGGGTTGGCCGCCGAGAAATTATGCGCCAGCACTGCCGAAAGCGCCGTGCCGCTCTGCCGGCGGTAGTCCGCCAGCCGCCCCAGGGCCGCCTGCGTGCGTGGGGTCAGCCCGGCGCCAAAACGAGCCATTTCCGCCGGATACTGCGCCGCGGCCAGCGGATCGCCGGTCAGCGCGTTGAGCAGGCCAAACGCCTCGTACACCACCGAGGTGCGCACCTGCCAGGTGGTGTGCTGGTGCATGCGCGCCGTGCCAGCCTCGCCGGCCGCCGCGGATGCGCGCGGGGGCGTGGCGGCGGAAAGCGCCGCTGCCATCGAGAACACCACAGCAGATACGATGAACAAGAAAATCGATTTCGCAGGTTGGGCCAAAATATCTGTTTCCCGCCGCGGCGGCCGTAAGAATACCACTAATAAAACACCCCGCAAC
>CALDSL010000171.1 GCA_937920255.1 uncultured Anaerolineaceae bacterium
CGAGCCACACCTGCGGCCCGCACACCGGGCAGGCCACCGGCTGGGCGTGGAAGCGCCGGTCAAGCGGATTATCGTACTCACGCTGGCAGTCTGGGCATAGCGCGAAACCCGCCATGCTGGTGTTGGGCCGGTCGTAAGGAATATCGCGGATGATGCTAAAGCGCGGACCGCAGTTGGTGCAGTTGATAAACGGATAGCGGTAACGGCGGTCGACCGGGTCAAACATCTCGCGCCGGCAGTCTGGGCAGATGGATACATCCGGCGAGACGGGCAGGAAGTCACCTACCTGGGGCTGGCTGGTGATGATCTCAAAACTGGTATAGCTGTCTGGCGCCACCGGCTGGCTCTCGACCGTATCAATGCGCGCCAGTGGGGGCGGATTGGAACGGATCTCGAGTTCGAATGCATCCAGGTCGGCCGGCCGGCCGTTGACCTCGATCTCCACGCCGCTGGACGTATTGCGCACCCAACCGGTGAGCTGGCAGCGCGCAGCCAGGGAGTAAATAAACGGCCGGAAGCCGACTCCCTGCACGATGCCGCGCACCCAGATTTTCCGTCCAGCGCGTTCCAGGTTCATTTCTGCTTCGCGTTCTGTACCTTCGACTTCAACCACGCGGCCCACTGCTCGATACCCTCTCCTGTGGTGCAGGAAACCGGGAAAGTTTGCAGCCCCGGGTTGAGCATTTCGACGCCCTGACGGAAGTAGTCCATGTTGAAGCGCACGTACGGCAGCAGGTCGGTCTTGTTGATTATCAATACTTCCAGGTTGCGGTAGATGTTGGGGTATTTATACGGCTTGTCGTCACCTTCCGGCACGCTGGCAATGAGCACATTGGCGTGCGTGCCCAGGTTGAAGGCCGCCGGGCACACCAGATTGCCCACGTTCTCCACGATCAGCAGGTCGATCTCTTCCAGGTTGAGCTGCTGCAGCCCATAGCTGATCATCACCGCGTCGAGATGGCAATCGCCGCCGGTATTGATCTGCACCGCGGGCATACCTGCCTCGGTGATTTTGTCGGCGTCGATCGTCACCGGAGCGGTGTCGCCTTCGATCACGCCCACGCGCAGGTCGGGCACGACCGCGCGGATGGTTTCCAAGATCAGGCTGGTCTTACCGGCGCCGGGCGAGGCCATCAGGTTAATCGTGAAGACGCCGGCCTGGTCAAATCTGGCGCGGTTCTGCTCCGCCACCTGGTCGTTGGCGCTGAGGATTTTTTCAACAACGGTGATACGAGATGTGCTCACAGGGCTAACTCCTCATCCGATTTCTCGATTTCAATACTATCGACCCAGAACTCTTCACCCGCCAGCACCTTCACTTGAAAGCTGCCGCATTGCGGGCAGGGTTCCAGCTCGGTCGGAATTTCATATTCGTGCGCGCAGGCCAAACAGACCAGCCGTGCGGGGATGCGCTGAAAGTGCAGCGCCGCGCCCTGGCAAATCGGCTTGTCGGCGCTGATGATGTCCCAGTAGAACTGCACCGAATCATCGACGATGCTGGAAAGCTGGCCAAGCGTGATGTAGATATCGGTGATCTTGCTCGCGCCAGCCTGTACGGCGTGCTTTTCGGCGATATTCAAAATGCTTTCGGTGACCGCGAGTTCGTGCATGGCGTTGATTATAATCCCAATAAAGGTGAAATTAGTGCATTTTATCGTTGTGCCAACAAACCCAGGCATGGGGCCGCGGCTGTGTTATTTTACTGTACAACCTCGCGAATTGGAGGTTGAATTTTTCATCCCTGTTGACATCCGGCGGCGGGCCCCGGATCAGGGCATGGGTAGCTGCGTGTGTTTGATGAGCGCATCCGACATGACCAGGCGAATATTGAGCATGCGGCTGGCCACCACATTGGCCAGACGCCGGTAAACCACCATGCCAATCTCGTGGTCTTCTTCACACAGCTTGCGCAGCGCTTCTGCATTCATCGCGAGGAGCAATGATGGCTGTTTGGCGCGGGCGCTGCCAAAGCGCTGGCGGATGACCGGGGTCAGTTGATCCCAACCAATCACATCCAGCGGCTGAGCATCGTAAATCGCTACCTGCCCGCAGCTCGGCACCAGAATGCTGAGTTCCACTTCGCCTTCCAGCAGAAGATACAGGCAGTCCGACTTATCGAATTCTTTAAACAAATTTTCACCGGCCGGTAACTGGTGCAGGCGGGAGATGGAGACGAGCTTTTCGATCTGGTCCGCGGGGAGTTCCATGAACCAGGGCATGCTGTGGAGTGTATCAAATAAATCGGCTTGATCGAACATAGGTGCACCCTTTCCTGGCCGGTATTACCAGGTACCCTTCATTTTTACCACCATCGGGGCACGCGTATAAGTGTGTTCTTTCCCATGCGCAGGGGCGAATTGTCACCCCTGCACGGGTCGAAAAGGAAGATTGTCATTTGACAGATTTCCATGATATTTAACTTAGATACCCGCGATGCTTCTTAAAAACAAAGAGGCGCCCACCCCTGAGCGCCTCTTTGTTTTCGGTTTGAATTGTGCTTTACTGGTCCAGATACGAGCGCAGCTTGTACTGCGATAGCGGCGTACGCAGCCGGCGCAGCGCCTGCGACTCAATCTGGCGGGCGCGTTCGCGCGAGATACCCAGCCGGCGGCCGACCTCATTGAGGGTCAGCGGCTCGCCGTCCAGCAGGCCGTAGCGCATCTGCAGCACGCGCAGTTCGCGGGCAGGCAACTGGTCGAGGATGTCCTTCAGATCGCTGCCGAGCAGAGTCTGGATGGTGCTGTCTTCCGGGTTGGGCGTGGTGGTGTCTTCGATCAGATCACCCAGGGCGTCATCCTCATCTTCGTTGATCGACATCTGCAGCGAGAGCGGCTGCTGGATGGCCTTGATCATTTCCTCGATCTTAGCGACCGGCATTTCCATCACCTCGCCAACTTCTTGCGGGGTTGGAGCGCGGCCCAGGCGCTGCTGGAGCTGCTGCTGGATGCGCAGCATGCGGTTCACCTGATCGCCCATGTAGGCGGGCAGGCGAATGGTGCGGCTCTGGTCAGCCAGCGCGCGGGTGATCGCCTGGCGAATCCACCACGTGGCGTAGGTGCTAAACTTGAAGCCGCGGGTGTAATCAAACTTTTTGGCGGCGCGCATCAGGCCGATGTTGCCTTCCTGGATCAGGTCGATGAAGGGCACGTTACGGCCAATGTACTTCTTGGCCACGCTGATCACCAGCAGGGCGTTGGCCTGGATCAGGCGCTCGCTGGCGCTGCGGCCGTCTTCGACCAGCCGGCGAAGCTGGTTCAGGCGGCTGGGAGCGGTGTTGCCACGGCCCAGTTCCTGCTGCGCCATGCGCCCGCGCTCGATGCGCTGCGCCAGCTCGACCTCTTCGTCAGCGGTCAACAGGCGCGTGCGGGTGGCTTCCTTGATGTACATCTTCACCATATCATCGGTTTCGATGTTCTTCAGGTCGTCTTCTTCCAATAGCTCTGGCGCGGCAGTCATTTCGGCCGCTTCGGGCATATCTTCGTCTTCAATTTCCTCGCTGATCTCAGCCTCGGCTTCGAAAGCGGTTTCGATCAGATCTTCATCCTGGTCATCAGCGCGCGAAAAGCCAAAGCTTTCATCCATGCGAAGAAAATCATTCGGCTCGCTGCTCACCGAAAACATGCGGGCAGCATCCAGATGATTCTCGTCAAAATAGTTGGCGAACCGTTGTTCTGTCATGCGTCAATCCTACCTACCTTCGCACACAGAAGACCACAGGACAATGTCCCTGGCCTTGAGGTGAAGGACAAAAGAACAAGAGTACCGGTAACATTGTGCCGGGCGGGAATCGGTCTACCCGCGTGCCTGACAACAAACACCACCTGGGTGATTTCACGCTCAGGAGGTGAAACCTTCGTTTACAAGCCCCAGCAATAATTAAAGAAGGGATTCTTCCTTCTAGTTTCATTCAGGGGAATTTCTATGAATATTATATAGATATTCATCCGAATGTCAATCGATTTGTGGTTTTTCTAACAAAAGGTTAATCTTAC
>CALDSL010000172.1 GCA_937920255.1 uncultured Anaerolineaceae bacterium
ATCCCAACGCGCCCATGCGTCTGTTCCTCGCGCCGCTGCCGGCGGTGGGGGTCGGCGTGGCGCTGCTGCTGTTTCCGATCACCCAGGGGCTGGTGGAGCTTCCCTACTATTTTCGCTATATCATGCCGCGCTTGCAGACCAATCCGTGGCTGGCGTGGGTACTGGCCAGTCTCTTTTTGGGTATCCAGCATCTGACCGTGCCGCTGCGCTGGAACGGGCCGTTCCTCCTGTGGCGCGGGTTAATGTTCCTGCCGTTTGCGTTTCTGGTCGGGCTGGTGCTCAAATGGCGGCCGCGCCTGCTGCCCTACCTGGCGGTGGTGCACGTCCTCATCGACGCGGCCACCAGCGTGTTTTATGTGTTTTGACGGATCCCATCTGGTATTTCCCTTCCGCGCCGCGCTATAATGATTGGAAGCACCGGGTTTCTACCCGCGTGATCCCAAATCGCCACCCGTATCGACCCATCGAGGAGAATCTCTAGATGAAAGCCCAAACACCGCGTTCACTGTTTCGCTGGCTGCCGGTGGTGCTTACACTGACCCTGGCGCTGATTTCCTGCCGCGCGCTCGCACCCCAGGCCGAGACGCCTCCTCCGGCGCAGATCACGCCCGTTCTGGCGACGGAAGCCCCACCGTCGCCGCCCTCCGTGGAGCCTACGCCGACCGAGATCATCCCCACTGTCACGCCGGAGATCGTCCCGCCCGTGGTTGCGCCAACCCCCTGGCCGACGGTGACACCCGAACCGCAAGCCAACCTCAACCCGAACGGGCCGTGGCTGCTGCTGAACATCGGCGAGGGCTTGTGGGCTACCAACGCCGACGGCTCGGCGCTGACCCAACTGACCAACGAACGCGTGGTTGGCCCGAGTGACCTGTCGCTGGCAGTGCAGCCCGGCGGGCGGCTGGTAGCCTACATCACCGGCGACGTCGACCGGACGCACAACCTGACCCTCAAGCTGCTCTCGCTGCCCGATGGCGGCGTCAAGACCATCACCCGCCTGACCAACCCCGGCACCGAGCCGGGCAATGATGCCATGCTGGACAGCCGCATCGAAGCGGTGCGCGCCATGACCGACTTCGACTCGCTGGCCTGGTCGCCGGACGGCAGTATGCTGGCGTTTATCGGCGCGCAGGATGGCACCAGCGCCGACCTGTACACCTATTCGGCCGGCAGCGGCGAAATCCGCCGGCTGACCGACGGCCCATCGCAGGGTTACGGCCCGCACTGGTCGCCGGACGGGCGTTTTATCGTGCATTTTGGCGTCAACAGCTTTGGCACCGGCGCGGGTTTCAGCATGGCCGGCGGCTGGGCGGCCTGGGCTTCTGGCGCGGGCGTGAAGACCCTGTTCAACGGCGGCGGCAGCGGGCAGGAATTCGCCGGCTGGGTCAATGAGCGCGAGTTCCTGATCAACGCCTGGCGGCCGGACTGCGGCCCGCAGAACTTGCGCGTGATGGATGTGGAAACCGGTACGGCGCGCACGCTGGTGGAGGGTTGCTTGAGCAGCGTGGCGGCCGCGCCATTCAGCGGCAAGGCGTTTGTGGCGGGCGGCATGGACGGCGCCGATTTCCACGGGCTGTGGATGATCGACCCGGCCAACGGCACGCGCGTGGAACTGCTGCCGGAATCCACCTCGTGGTTGACAACGCAGTCGGTGTTCCCCGACGTGCTGGCGATGACCAGCTCGGGAGCGGTCATTTTTAGCGGCGACGGCACGCGCATGGCCGATTCGCCGCCGGCGGGCTGCACCTACGGCTACCAGACCGCCGGGTACGGCATGATCTATGCCTGGGCGTGCAGCGAGATCGGGCCGGAGCCGGGGATGTGGATCAACGGCCCCGGAATTGAGACGCGCAAGATTTTCGAGGGCGGCGCCGGCCTGCCGATGTGGGCGCCGGATAACACCCTGCTGTTTGTCAGCGGGCGGACGCTGTACAAAGCGCTGTTCTTCCAATATGACCCAGTCCCAGTCGGGATTGTGACAGGAGATATTTCCGCGATGGCCTGGGTCGGCGTACAATAATTTGTGCGAAAATTCATGCGAAGCATGGGCCAGGAGGTGGCTATGGCAAACGTAGCCATTGTGACCGAAAGCGTAGCCAGCATTCC
>CALDSL010000173.1 GCA_937920255.1 uncultured Anaerolineaceae bacterium
GGAACAGCGGCCGGCGCTCGGAGCGCACCGAGGCGAAGTAGTACATGTAGGGCATTTCGCCCGGCGCGGCGCCCGCCCCATAAATCCAGTTGAGCGGCCCGGCCAGCGAATTGTCGCTGTAGTAACGCAGCGGCAGGTTGCTGGAAACCAGCGTGGTGCCCGGCTCGAGCGCGGGGATGCGCCACTGCATCTGCCAGAACAGGCTGTTGTGGCCTTTCCAATCGCGCTGGTAGGAAACGCCCTGCTGAAACTGGTAACCGGCCGCGGCCGAAACCAGCAGCGCCACTAGCGCGGCCTTGTATATGCGGCGGCCAGGGAGCAGCCCGATCAGCCCGGTGAGCACCAGGCTGGCGCCGAGCATGAACGGCAGGGTGAAACGGTTGTTAGGATAGTCCAGATGGATCACCAGGCGGGTGAGCCAGAATGGCGGCCCGGCCAGCGCCAGCCCGAGCAGCCCGAGCAGCACCGCAGGCAGCGGCCAGCCGGCTTCCGCGCCGGAGCGGCGCGCGCGGCGCAACAGGAACACACCCACCACTGCCAGCGCGGCCAGCGTCACTGCCGCCCACAGCAGGGTGGAGCGCGCGCCCAGCCCGCTCAAATTGGCGGGCAGGAACGAGCGCGCCCAGGCCCCAAACGTCACCTGGAACATGTCATTGAGCGCCCCGCCGGCCAGCGCCCCCAGCGCGGCCAGCGGATCGGCGCGCAACTGCTGCATCAGGCCGATCTCGTAGTTTTGGGTTTGAAAGCGGAAGAAAAACGCGCGCCACAGGGCAGCGCCGGCGAACAGCGCCAGGTACGGCAGGCTGTAGCGCAATGCCGGCAGCCAGATGCGGCCAGGCTCACCGGTCTCGCGGCGCAGCTCGTGCAGCAGGGCGAAGATCAGCCCCACGCGCAGCAGTTCCAGGATGAAGAAGTACTCCATCGCCAGCAGGTTGACCAGCGAAAGCGCCAGCGCCAGCCCGGTGAGCAGCGCCGCGCGGCGATTTTCCCCGCCGCGCCAGGCGCGTACCGCCGACAGGTTGCACAGCAGCGAAAGCAGGTAGGCGCTGAGCACCACGAAGAAATGGCCGTACATCATCCCGGTCGACTGCTGGGTAAAGCCGGGGTATACCAGAAACAGCAGGCTGGCCCACAGCGCCGGCGACGGGTGGCGCGGCCACACCTGCCGCAGCGATCCCCACACAGCCAGCGCCGTCACCCAGCGCCAGAACAGGCCAAATACCTGCCAGTGCCAGGGCACGTAGCCCAGGATGGGCGTGGTGGCGCGGTAGATCATGCCCCAGTAAGGGCGGTTGGTGGAGAAATAGCGTTCCAGCCCCTCCGGCCCCAGGCGGTGGGCGATCCAGGTCATCGGCCATTCGTCCCAGTAAAAGCCGAGCAGGGGGAACAGCAGCCCGTAGGCCAGCAGGGTTAGCGCGCCCAGCACGACCAAGGTCGGCAGCACGGCAGCCGCCCTCCAGCGCGAGCGCGGAGCCGGGTCATCGGAAGGCGCGGAAAGCAGCCAGCGGCGGATCGCGTCCATCGTCAGCGATCTTTCGTATAGGTGAACTCGCCCGCCCCACTGTCCGGGCGTTCCGCCGCGCCGGTTTCTGGCGTGCGCTTGCGCACCAGGTAAATCGGCCGGCCTTTAACTTCCTGAAAGATAAAGCCCACGTACACGCCGATAAAGCCCAGGGTGATCATCAGCGTGCCGCCGATGACCAGCAGCACGAACATCAGTGACGACCAGCCCGGGGCCAGCCCGCTGATGTTGCCGGTGACCCAGAACGACAGCACGTAGATCATCTCGGCCAGGGCCAGCAGCAGCAGGATCACGCCCAGCGAGATGCCGATGTACAGCGGCACCAGCGAGAACGAGAACACCGCGTCGCCCGCCAGCCGCAGCATCTTGGCCAGCGAGTATTTGGAGCGCCCGCCCATGCGTTCGGGCTCGCGGTAGGGCAAAATCACCGTACGGTAACCGCTCCACGCCACCATGCCGCGCAAAAAGCGGTGGTACTCGCGCATCCCGCACAACGCATCGACCACCGGGCGGGCCAGCAGACGAAAATCGGCCGCGCCGGGTAGGATGCGCGTGTTGCCGATGCGGTTGAGCAGCCGGTAAAACAGCGCGGAGGTGGAGCGCTTGAACGCGCCGGTTTCGTCCTCGGCGCGCTGAGTGAGCACCACCTCGTAGCCGGAATCAGCCAGCCGCAGCATCTCCGGCAGCAGGGCGGGCGGGTGCTGCCCGTCTCCGTCCATGCTGACCACGTACTGCCCGGTCGAAGCGTCCAACCCGGCGGTGAGCGCGGCCTGGTGGCCGAAGTTGCGGCTCAGTTCCAGCACGGTCGCGCGCGGGTCGGCCGCGGCGATCTGGTCCAGCAGGTCGCCGCTGGCGTCGCTGGAGCCGTCGTTGACATAGATGAAGGTAAAGGCATACGGCAGCGCGTCGACCACACCGCGCAGCGCGGCGTGGAAGTCCAGCAGGCAGTCCTGCTCGTTGTAAATCGGGATGACAATATCGACCGGTGTGGGGGCCACAGCTTCTCGCAAGGTCCAGGATTGCACGCGCGTGCCGCGCTAAGTATACCACCGCCAGGCGAGGTGCGGCTTGACGCATCCTAACGCAAAAGCGCACCGCGAAGAAGCAAAGAACGCGAAGAATGTAGGTTGGGTTGAGCGGTCTTTGCGAAACCCAACGCTTTTAATGATGGTCGATAAGAACGTTGGGTTTCGCAAAGACCGCTCAACCCAACCTACATATCTGCGGGATGCGATTCGCTTGTTCCATGAGCTGTCAAACAAGCATACAATAAACCCATGAAACCCAACCTGCTCGCCCGCATCTTCATCATCCCGGTGCTGGCCTGGAACGTGCAGTGCGCGCTGGCCTTCCTTATCCAACCGGCAACCTACGCGCCGGGGTTCGAGCTCTCCGGCGTGGCGGGGACGGCGGCGGTGCGCGGCATGGGCATCCTGTTCCTGATGTGGAACATCCCCTACGCCGTGGCGCTGAGCGACCCCCTGCGCCGGCGCGTGTCGCTGCACGAATCCGCGGCGATGCAGGCCGTGGCGCTGGTGGGCGAGACGCTGTTGCTACTCAGCCTGCCGGACGGGTTTCCCGTGCTGCGCGCCAGCATCCTGCGCTTCATCTGGTTTGATGCCGCCGGGCTGCTGCTCCTGCTGGCCGCGGTAGCGCTGGTGCGCTCGCGCCCGGCCGCGGCAAGCTTATCTCAGGCATAGCCAAATCGGGCAAATCTTCGTACAATAAGGGCAGTTTTTTCCACTGGAAGGAGCCGCCGCCATGACGCTATTCACCGGCCATACCGCACCGGATTTCACCCTCCCGTCCCACCTGGGACAAACCGTCAGCCTGCGCGATTACCGCGGGAAGAACGTGGTGCTGGCGTTCTTTCCCCAGGCCTACACGCCCATATGAGCGGCGCAGATCCCATCGTACGAGGCCGAAAAGGATCGTTTCGAGGGATTAAATACCCAGGTTCTGGGTATCAGCACCGACACTCTCCCCAGCCTGACGGCCTGGGCCGAAAGCCTGGGCGGGATCAGCTACCCGCTGTTGAGCGATTTCTGGCCGCACGCGGCCGTGATCGAGCGTTATGGGGTCTTCCGCCGCGATGATGGCCATTCGGAGCGCGCCCTGTTTGTGATTGACGCGCAGGGCGTCATCCGTCACGCGCAGGTATTCCCCATCGACGATCTGCCCAATAACGAAGAATTGCGCCGGGTCATCCGCCGCATCGATCCTGCCGCCGCGGCCAACGAGCCGGAAGAATTCCGCGTGAAAGCGCCGCTGCCGCACGGCGGGGTGGTGATGTACTGCACCAAATGGTGCCCGGACTGCCGGCGCGCCCGCCCGTGGCTGGAGGAGCACAACATCGCGTACACGGAGGTAAATATTTACGACACCCCCGGCGCAGAAGATCAGGTGCGCGCGTGGTGCGATGGCAAGCTGATCACGCCCACATTTGATATTGATGGCCAGATTGTGAAGGACTTTGATCGGATGCAACTGAGCCAGATTTTGCGCGTGGTGGATTTCTAAGCGGAGAGACTGCATGGAAGCGCGTGTGGATATGATCGGCGTTTTTGTCAGCGATATGCGGGCGATGGTGGCGTTTTACCGCGACGTGCTTGGCATCGAGGTCGACTGGGACGGGCAGGCGCCGTATGCTGAATGCAAAATGGAAGGCACGCGGCTTTCCTTCTACGAGCGGCGGCTGCTGCCGGAACTGCTGGGCGTCACGCCGAGCTACCCGGCGGGGGTCAACGGCACGTTCGAGATCGCGTTCGATTTTCCCACCCCCGCGGCGCTGGAAGAGGCCTTCGCGCGCATCACCGCGGCCGGGGCGCGCGCGCTCTACGCTCCGCGCGAAGAGCCGTGGGGCATGCGTTCGTGCTACGTGCTCGACCCCGACGGCAACATGATCGAACTGACGTCCTGGAACCGCGGCGGGTAATTGCCTCATGCTGAGTGGGTAATTTGTGGGCAGTATAAAAGCCGGCTATGTTTTGCAGGCTACGTAAAAAGATCTCACCGCGAAGAAGCGAAGAACGCGAAGGAAACGCGAAGAAAATTTTATATCGATTTTCTTCGCGTTCTTCGCACCTTCGCGGTGAGATCTTTTTTTGCGACTTACAAGGTACAACGCAACGGCCAAATCTGGAATCCCGGTTGACAGATCCCCATAAAGGGTTATACTTCCAGCGTTGAAACACCCCTGAATTGATCTGAATTCAATTTACCCACCCGGAGTTACCTGTATGCTGACAACCAATGAACAGGATGATTTGAAAATTGTGCCTTGGGATCCGAAACCGGGAAAGAGCCTGCTGGCCGACCTGGTGGAGGCGTCCGCGCAGTACAACCGCTATAGCCTGGCCTTTTTGACTATCGTGGCCATGCTGCTGGGCGCGCGCACGGCGAAATTCCTCCGCGGCCGCATGTAATTGCTTCGGGACTGGGATTTGGGCCGGAAGGGGCCGGCGCCAATGGAAAACTATACCCACGCAAAACTGGAAATCTTCATACCTGAAGCCTTTGTGGCTCCGCTGCTGGATGCGCTGGCCGCGGTGGGCGTGGGCGTGATCGGGCATTACGATCACTGCGCTTCGCTCACGCGGGTGCGCGGCCAGTGGCGCCCGCTGCCCGGCGCCGACCCGTTCGACGGCGAGGTGGGCGTACTGCAGACCGCGGATGAGATCAAGGTGGAGATAAACTGCGCGCGCGAGCACATTCCCGCCGCGCTGGACGCCATCCGCCGCGTGCACCCGTACGAAGAGCCGGTGATCAATGTGATCCCGCTGGCGAATCACCAGTTTGGCGGTTAAGTAGCGAAGCGAACCGCGAAGAACGCAAAGGACGCGAAGAAACATTCATTGTTTTTCTTCGCGTCCTTTGCGTTCTTCGCGGTTCGCTTTTCTTTGACCATTGCCGCGTGTCGGTATTTTCAAATCGTGTACACTTAAGCGCATGACGCGAGACCGTAAAGTTCCCAGCCGCGCCGATTTGCAGGCCGCGGCGGGCAAAACCGTGGAAGACGTGATCGCCCCCGACCTGCGGGTGCTGTTCGTGGGTATCAACCCAGGGCTGTACACCGCCGCCATCGGGCATCATTTTGGGCGGCCGGGCAACCGCTTCTGGCCGGCGCTGCATGCCTCCGGGTTTACCCCGCGGCTGCTCAGCCCGTACGACGAGCGCGAGCTGCTGGCGTGGGGGCTGGGCATCACCAACGTGGTGGCGCGCGCCACCGCCGCCGCGGACGAGCTGTCGAATGATGAACTGCGGCAGGGCGGGCAGATTTTGCTCGAAAAGGTGGAGCGCTTCACCCCGCGCTGGGTGGCGGTGCTGGGCATCGGCGCCTACCGCGCCGCGTTTGGCCAGCCCAAAGCCGTCGTCGGACGGCAGCCGCAGGGGCTGGGCGCGGCGCGCGTGTGGGTGCTGCCCAACCCCAGCGGGCTCAACGCGCACTACGACGCCGCCGCGCTGGCCGGTGTGTTCCGCGAGCTGCGCATGGCGGTGGAAGCGGAAGGGTAAGCCGTGAGTGACCGTTACCCGACCGAAACGCAGGTTTCCGCGGGTGGGGTGGTCTACCGGCGGCAGGGCGATCAGATTGAGATCGCTCTCATTTCGGTTGGGCCGGCTCCGCGCTGGCAGCTTCCTAAGGGCATGGTCATGGATGGTGAGGGCCAGGAGGATGCCGCACGGCGCGAGGTGCGCGAAGAAGCCGGCCTCGAAACCGAGATCGTGGCGCCGCTCGACCGGGTGGAGTACTGGTTTTACGCCACCAGCCGCGGCCGGCGGGTGCGCATCCACAAGTTCGTCCATTTTTACCTGATGCGCTACCGCGATGGCGATGTGAACGACCATGACCATGAAGTCAACGAGGCGCGCTGGGTCGAGATCGAACACGCGCAGGCCATGCTGGCGTTCGACAGCGACCGCAAACTGGTGGCACGGGCGCAGGAGTTGATCGCCGATCTCGATTGAAGCCGGGAGATGGGAGGACGATGGGCGATAAGCAATCATTTTCCGATCGTGCGATAGGCGTGGTGGTGGGGTTTGTCCTCATCCTGGTCGTAGCCAAAGTGGTAGGCGTGCCGTGGGAAGATCTGGCGATTTGGGCTGTGGTGTTTCTTGTGGTCGGAGGGATCTACCTGGCCTTCCTGCGCCGCCGCTTGCGGAAATAGACGGGAGCGCGCTATGGAAACCGCTGTTCTGGCCGCGCTGGCGGCCTATAATACGTATGCCAACAACCTGGTGTTTACCAGCGCCCAGGCGTTGGATGATGAGCAGTTCCGACGCGATAGCGGCGTCAGCCACAGCAGCGTGCAGCGCACGCTGCGCCACATGCTGGGCACCGAACGCGGGTTTCTGGGCATTTGCCGGGACGAACCCGCGCAGCGCCTGGAGCTGGATACGCTGGCCGAGATTCGCGAAACATTTGCGGCGACCGACGCGGATTTTGAGGGCTACATCGCCGGGCTGAGCGGGGAGGACTGCAACCGCGAAGTGCTGGTCGATTTTGGAGAAATTCAACTCAGGCTGCCGGTGTGGAAGATTTTGCTGCAGGTGCTGCAGCACGCCGCCCATCACCGCGGCGAGCTGTCCATCATCATGACCGGGCTGGGCTGCCCGCTGCCCACGCTGGATATCATCGTCCAGTTCGCGCAGCAAGACGGCCAGCAGTGGCCGTGGATTTAATAATGGTACGTTTTTCACCGGGTTTTTGATTTTTGGAGGTAATGTATGACAGACCATAACGATTTTTCACCTGCATATATCGCTGCGCCATCTGGCGGCCGCAGCGGGCCGGGCGTGGTGGTGATCCACGCGTTCTGGGGATTGAACGATGTTTTCAAAGGCTTTTGCGACCGGCTGGCCGAGGCCGGGTTTGTGGCCGCCGCGCCGGACCTGTATGATGGGGTGGTGGTCACCGAGATCGAGGACGCCTTCCGCATGGCGGATGCCTTGAAATCTGATCAGGCGATGGAAAAGGTGCTTGGCGCGGCGCGCGCCCTGCAGGCGCACCCGCGGGTGTGCGGCAAGGGGCTGGGCGCGGTGGGGTTTTCGCTGGGCGGGTCGTACGCGGTGGCGCTGTCCACCGTCGAGCCGCAGGCGGTCAAGGCGGTGGTGACGTACTACGGCGCGGGCGAAGGCACGTTCGACGAAGCGACCGCCGCCTACCTGGGGCATTTCGCCGAAAACGACCCGTACGAAGAAACGGAATACATCGTCGGGCTGGAAGAAGCCATCCGCGCCGGCGGCAAGGAAGTGACGTTTTACACCTACCCCGATACCAGCCACTGGTTCATCGAAGAGAACCGCCCGGAGTACAACCCCGCCGCGGCGCAGACCGCCTGGGAACGCACGCTGGCTTTCTTGCGCGAGCGCCTGTCTGAAAAACATTAACAGGTAGCAAGGCTTCACCAACGATTGTAGGCACAGCCCTGTGGGTCCGCCCCTACAGATCTTCGGATGATCTTTTCCAGAAAGGCAGGCAGCATGGATCCTTTCTACTACGAGTTGATCGGCTACGCCGCCTCGGTGCTGGTGGCCATCTCGTTGGTGATGAGCTCGATCCTGCGGCTGCGCATCATCAATCTGGTGGGCTCGGCGCTGTTTACCGTCTACGGGTTGCTGATCCGCGCCTACCCGATTGCGGTGGTCAACTTCATCATCGTGCTGATCAACCTGTACTACCTGTACGAAATGCTGCGCAAGCGCGAATACTTCACCCTGCTGGAAGTGCAGCCAGACGCGGATTACCTGCGCGCATTCGTGAATTTTTACGAGAAGGAAATCCGCCGCTTCCTGCCGGAATTTCGCTACCAGCCGGCCGCGGACCAGGTGGCGTTTTTTGTGCTACGCAACATGGTGCCGGCCGGGCTGTTCATCGGCCGGCGCGATCAGGCCGACCGGCTGGTGACGGTGCTGGATTTTGTCATCCCCGGCTACCGCGATTTTAAGATCGGGCAGTACGTGTTTGGCCCGCAGGCCGGGTTTTTCCGCCAGCGCGGCATCCACACCATCTGCAGCGCGCCCGGCAACCCGGCGCACGAATCCTACCTGAAGCGCATGGGGTTCCAGCGCCCACCGGGCGAGGACACCTATCTGCTGCGGGTGGGAGCGGGGGAGGGGCCGGCATGAACGGTGAACCTGAAACCTACCGCGACCGGGTGTACGCAGTGGTGCGGCGCATCCCGCCCGGTAAGGTGGCCACGTACGGGCAGGTGGCGCGGTTGGCCGCGCCCTGCACCGCGCGCATGGTGGGCTTTGCCCTGGCCGGTATGCCCGAGGGCAGCGACGTGCCCTGGCAGCGGGTGATCAACCGCATGGGCAAGATCAGCCCGCACGGCGCGGGGTTTGGCAGCGCCATGCAGCGCGCGCTGCTGGAGGAAGAGGGCGTGCAATTCGACGCCGAAGGCCGCGTGGATTTTGACAAGGTGGGTTGGGAGGGGTGAACAACGCAGTACCCTTCGACAGGCTCAGGGTACTTTGCTACTCATCCCTCCGCATTCATGCTAAACTTCCAGCATGATTACGCCTGAACTGATGCAAGCCATTCTGAAAGATTATGCCCTGCCGCTGCGGGGCACGCACGGGGTGAGTCACTGGGCGCGGGTGCTGGAGAACGGCCGCCGGCTGGCCGGGTCCAGCGGCGCGTCGCTGGCGGTGGTGTCGTTGTTCGCGGTGTTCCACGATTCGCGCCGGGTGAACGAGGGCTGGGATCACCAGCACGGGCTGCGCGGCGCGCAGTATGCCGCCACGCTGCGCGGCAAGCTGTTCGACCTGACCGATGCCGAGTTCGACGACCTGTACCATGCCTGCGCGCAGCACACCGACGGCAAAACCCAGGCGAACTTGAACCTGCAGGTGTGTTGGGATGCCGACCGGCTGGACCTGTACCGGGTGGGCACGCTTCCCAAGACGGCGCGGCTGTGCACGCCCGCCGCGCGCGACGCGGCCGTTCTGGACTGGGCCAACCAGCGCGCCAGCCAGCGCCTGGTGCCGGATCTGGTGCTGGCCGAGTGGGGC
>CALDSL010000174.1 GCA_937920255.1 uncultured Anaerolineaceae bacterium
TTAACCACCGCGCCCATCATCGGCGGGTTGTCCCACTCGGGCAGCTCGCGCAAAAAACCTTCAACGGTTTCGCCGCGCGGGCCGCATAACACGCGCCCATCGGGCAAATGCACCTCAATCGTTGATCTCGGCGTGACAATTTGTATCTGTTCGTTGTAAGCTTTCATCGTCTGCGTACCTTCAAAGACCTTCCTGGTTTCCCCCGCGCCAATTATACTTGGCTTTTCCGAAAGCATCCAGCACAGCAAATTCCCCTTATAGTTATAATAACGTACAGAGCCGCATTTTCTTACCTAATCGTTTTGCAAACTTAATCCGCTACAGGACGCCGGTGGAAAATGAAGATACGATCCATTTTTCGCATTATGTCCAGGGCCATGATCATCCTTGTGATCGTGGCGCTGGCGTACGGGCTGCGCCAGCGGGCAGTCCAGATGCTGCCCCCCGATTTTGATGAGGACGATTATCTGCGCGCCGGGCAACTCTACGCAGCGGGCATCCGCGCGGGCGATTGGAGCGTGTTCACGCGCGAGAATTACCGCACCGAGCACCCGCCGCTTTCCAAGATCCTGTACGGTTTTGCGCTGCTGAACCAGCCGGACTTTCCGCTCCTGCCAGACCGCCCAACCACCGCCGGCCCGGACGCCAACCTGCCCGAGAGACAATTGCAGGCGGCGCGCCACAGCTCGGCCCTGTTCAGCGTGCTTCAAACCGCTATCACTGCGCTGGTGAACCCGCTGGCCGGTTTCTTTGTGGCGATCAACACCTTCAACATCAAATACACCAGCCAGGTGATGCTGGAGGGTATCCCGTCGCTGACCAGCCTGCTGGTCGTGCTCGGGTATCTGCTGTGGCGGCGCAAAGGCGGCAAAGGCTGGCTGGTGCTGTCCGCAGTTGCGCTGGGACTGACCGCCGCCGCCAAGTATTATTACGCCATCGCGGGCGTAACCGTCGCCGCGCATTGGATCTGGACCGCCCGGCACCACGAGGACCGGCCGTGGCAGCACTGGCCGCGCTGGATTCTGCTGCTGGCAGCCTGGAGCGCCGGCGCGCTGCTGGTGTTCTTCCTGGCCAACCCATACCTGTGGCCGGATCCCATAGGCCGCCTGATTTCGTCGGTGACTTATCATGGTGGCTATGCGCAAAGTGCCGCGGTGCAAGAAGCCAACTTCCCCATATGGCAGCCGCTGGTCTGGTTGAGCATGAGCGTGCCCTGGCACCCGGATGTGTTCGTCTTCCAATTCGATATTTTGATCGCCCTGTTTGCCCTGTTTGGCATCGGGCGCTCACGCCAGCAGCACCCGCTCTTCCTGCTGTGGTTGGGGCTGGCGCTGGCATTCTTACTACTTTGGCCGACCAAGTGGCCGCAGTACATTTTGATGCTCACCACCCCACTGTCGGTGGTCGCCGCGGATGGGTACCGGTCGGCGATCGTCGATCCGATACGCGAATGGCGTACCCGGCGCGAGCAGCGAAAACAGCGCGCCGCCACGCAGTGCGGGCATGCTGCCTACCGGCGCATCGGCCAGATCCTGCCTTGGCTGTTGCCCGGGCTAATCGCACTGCTCCTCATCACCGTCTTTCCGCTGATCTACCAGTTCGCGATGGCCATGACCGATTTCCGCGCCTCGGCCATCGTTGACGGCATCAACGGTGGGGTGTGGCGCGAGGTGTGGCTGGGCATTAGCGGCCAGGTGGAACCTCGCCAGGTGAATGTGTTTGAAGGCGGCGGCGGCCGGCAGGTGCATTACACCGGCCTGTATGGGCTGCTGGGCGTGCTGTTTGGCATCGGCGATCTGTATGTATTCGAACTGGTGTGGACGGTGCTGGCCGTCGCCACCCAGGCCGGGTTGGGGATCACCGTGGCGCTCCTACTGAATCGCCCTGGCGTGCGGATGAGAAAGTTCTGGCAGACGCTGTTTATCCTGCCGTGGGCGGTGCCGGAGTTCGTGGCCGCGCTGACATGGAGTCAGATTTTTGAGCCGCGTTTCGGTTTTTTGTCGCTGGCGGCCAAAAGCTGGTCGCAAACCGCGCCGGATATGGCACAGGCCGCCGGCTGGCAGGACAACCCAAACTTCGCTCTGCTGGTGCTGCTGGTGGCTGGTTTATGGTACGGTTTCCCGTTCATGCTTCTTTCCGCGCGCGCCGGGTTGAAGCTCGTTCCCGAAGATGTGTATGAAGCCGCGGCGCTGGATGGCGCCTCGGGCTGGCGGCTGTTCCGTAACGTCACCTGGCCGCTGATCTTCCCACTACTGCTGCCCGCAATTATCCTGCGCGCGATCTTC